>CBQWHN010000046.1:0-8359 GCA_967728685.1 uncultured Nitrososphaera sp. | reverse complement strand
CAAGCTCATCGTACTTTACAAATGCAATGTCATAGATAGACTTGGATTTCTTTAAGAGTTCAAGATCATATTTGCTTCCATCCTTCTTCTTAATGCCTTCTTTGTAAATTCCAAAGCGCAAAATTGCCTTCTTTTCGTAGCCGGCCTTGAACCGCTCATAATTTTCAGATACTTGCACCTTCTTCACAAAGCCAGTGTTGTCTTTGCTATATTCGGAGCCACCGTAAAGTATGAACCAGTAGTCGTTCCCCTGCTCCACAAAGCGGAGCTTTATCTTGTCATCAGGCCACCATTCGATCGTTTTTTTCCAAAGCCGGAAAGCAGACATTTTATCCTCAAAGAGCGGAAAAACATTCATGTAAACATCATGGTAGCGATAGCCAACACCGACGAAATCCTTGAACCAGTAAGACGGCTTGCTGCTCAACTGCAAAGCATGAGGTGTTACTATAATAAAAGTGAAGATGAATACCAACCATCTATGCAATAATATGACACAGCCCATAATAAGGAGCAGACTAACTGCATCCATTGGCGTGTTTTAAATAAAAGTCAAATCGGCCTCTATATTATGTGTCTATATTCTTACCTACGTAATGCTTATTACAATCTGCCTGCTTGCTAACCGTTGAGATGGGCGACGTCTACCGTAATAGCGTCAAAATAGTAGGGGACGTTCTGCGGATAGCAGACGAGTCAGGAATGGGAGGCGTCAACCTGACAGCACTTTTGAGGAAGGCCAACCTATCTTACGGCAGGCTTGCAAACGTGGCATTAAAGCTGATGGATGCAGGTCTGATAAATGAGCAGATGCAAGAAGGACAACGAATCTATGTCATTACTTCTCGCGGCAGGGACTACTTGCGCAGGTACGAACAGTTCGCGGAAATTGCAGATTCATTTGGTCTAAAGCTCTAGGTCAGTGATCCTTTTCAACTGCCTCGATGTGACATTCGTGACCTCTGTGATCTTTATCCAGCTGCTGGGCTTCTTCATTTGTTATCGGGAACTGTTCTGCGCTCACACCGGGTTTTTCCAAAAGGACCTTGCCGCACGTGTCGCAGACAAGTTGCATTATAACGCTACCCATTGGAGGACATAATTTTTAATGATATTTAGACTATTCTGATAGCCAAAAGTGTTACGAAAGTTGCCAAATAACCCTGTGCTCTTGTAAGTAACCAGGTAACATTATCATCCATATTTCAAAGCAATATCTTCGAATATATCGGCCACATCTGCACACCTATCGTGAGCACCTTCAAGTATTTCATATACTTCTTTCATTTTGATAATGTGGATAGCATCATTGGTCTTGAATAGTTCTGCGATTGCTGTTCTAAAAATCACATCTGCTTCGTGTTCATACTGAGTTATCTTCTGACAGTGCTCGATTAATTCGCTTGAATTCTTAAATCCCCGCAATTTCCCTACCAAGAAGAAAATCTCTTGAGTCGATGATAGTAGCATCTTTGCTAGCTCTGTCATGTAGACTGTCGGTTCTTTTATTTCAAAAAGGTTAAGAGTTCCGACGAATCTGTCTGTGTAGTCGATCACTTGATCAACCTCGCCTGCCAACGCGGAAATATCTTCCTTATCGAGTGGCGTTACGAATGTCTTGTCAAGAAGCACAAAAACATTATGAGTAATCTTGTCACCTTCGTGCTCAAGGTCTTCTATCTTGGTGCCTAATTCTTGAAGTTTGCCATAGTCATTCATTAACTCAACTAAAGTGTTGACCGACTTGACCAAAACTTCTCCCTGTAATTGCAACAAGCCAATTATTTCGTTCTCGTTGGATCGAAGCCATGACATGAATCCCTTTACCATTATTGTCTATGTTATACAAGTTGAATATATATGAAGACACTGATCTTCTGGTAGGACTGCACAACATCCTGAATATTCTAAAACAGATTACTTCTTAAAATCGACAGGTATTCGCCTAAAAACGCCGCTAATATTGCCAAACATACCTTTGCTTTTCCTTTCCTTTTCTTCCACTGGCTTGAAGCACTCCGGGCACAACGCGCGCAAGTTTATCGGCCTGTTGTCCTTTAGTGAGCGGTTGATGTGCTCGAATTGCGGCTGGACGCTAGGGCTGAACTTTACCCTACACTTTTGGCAGCGGTTACGAGCGCGTTCAAGCACCGTTTGCCTAATCGCAAGCGTCAGGTGTTCGTACTTTTTCTTGTCAAAACTAGGGCCGCCACTTGGAGGACCGAAAAACGACACGCGTACAGTTGGAGCCAGCTCAAACTTATGTCTTACTATCACAATATCTTGGTGCTTCTTGCAACAGCATAGACGTGGTCCTTCAGGTCGCGTTCGTAAAGTGAGTTCATTTTTTCAATGAGTGTTTGGCGTGCCTGATCCCTCGATTCCGCAGTCTCGGCCGACAGCGCAGCTGCAAAAATTTCAGGGAAGTTCTCTTTTATCCAGCCATCAAGCACGAGATACCTATTTTCGTTTATCCATATCACCCGGGAAGTGGCCTGATCCACCTCTTCGTTGAACCTGCCTGTCTCTACCCTGTCAATGAGCATGAAGATGCAGTTATTTGGGTCAGGGTTGCTAATCGCTTCAGTTGGCCGGCCGCTTGCTCTGCCGGCCTGGATGCGCTCAATCAGACCCAGTGGCCGGACATAGGTCCCGACGATGTGTATCTTACTGCCGTTCACCGACTGGATGCGGCCTATCATTATCCTGCTAAAGTTTCCCTCCTTTTGCATCACGAAAACGTATTCGCCGGGTTTTATTGTTCCCCTGTTGAACATCCTAAAGAGAGCGTGCCCGCAAATTATATAATGTTATCTCGAGTGGTTCTGGACATGCATTATTGCTCGTTTTGTCATAATTTTTTCAGGATTTGCCGCGCCGCAAGTTAAGGAATTGTTTTTTGGAAATGGAATTAGTTAGAATTACATTTATTAACACAGGCTCGCTACGTTAAAAGGTATGCACAAGTTCGACGAGCTTGACATGCGGATATTGTCCGAATTGACAAGGGACGCGAGCATCTCCGTGCCAAGGTTGAGCAAAAAGCTAAATGTTAATGCTTCTGTTCTTTACAGCAGGATAAAGCGTCTGACAAAGCGCAGCCTGGTCAAAAAATTCACGGTTGTCGTTAATGAAAATATGCTTGGCATAAACGTTAAGGCCACTGTCGGCATCAACCGCGACCCCAAGCTCAAAGAACCAATTCATTCTGAATTGATAAAGATACCAGAGGTCCGCTCACTTTCTGAAGTGACTGGCAGGTTCGACATGATTGTGAGCGTGAGCGCACATACACTAGAAGAACTCCACAACATCGTCATCGAACGCATCGGCAAGATAGAAGGCATACAAAACACGGAGACATTCGTTGAGATGCAGAGGACTGAGAAGGAGCCTCTCTATACGGCTCAACCATCGCTTTCAAGGTAAAGCGACAGATGTTTTATATAACGCAGGCACCACTTTAACCCTGAATTGGCATTCATCGAGCGGAAAATTTCAGAAATGATCCAAACCCTCAGGCTGGCGAAAAAAACCAGCAGAGAAGACTATACACAGCACTTACGCTTGGTGGTTCTGGGCATGCTCACAGTAGGCGGCATTGCCTTCGTAATCAAGCTGATAGCCGAGTATGTCACGGTAGGCACCAGCGGCCGTTTCGGCTAATTGAATAAAATAGTAACAATAGCTGCATCAACTATTCGCTGCCGTAACCATCTATCCCGGGTGCAAGGCTTTGCCATTTGACAAAATATAAAATACCATTGTTTACAAAGTTACGTATGGAAAGTAAGACAGACAGCATCACCCACGTGACGACAAAGACTTGGGACGCGGAAGTCCTAAGGTCAAAACTGCCAGTTTTCGTGGACTTTTGGGCAGAGTGGTGCGGACCGTGCAGAATGGTGGGGCCAGCAGTTGAGCAGATCGGCAAGATCATGGCCGGCAAGATCAAAGTGGCCAAGCTGAATGTAGACGAGAACCAGCAAATCGCGATGAAATATGGAGTTCAGTCAATCCCGTCGCTTATCTTGTTCAGGGATGGCAAAGAGGTAGGAAGGACGATAGGCGCAGCGCCGAAAGAGACGTACTTGAAGTTCATCGAAAACTCGCTCAAAGCCTGACACTTCCTTCTTTTCTCTCTAATGACGAAAGCATTAATACGGTATTTTAAGACAAGATAACAGCAATTGGGCAAGAAGGAACTGACAGCACTCTTTTCATCGAATCCTGACAGATACTACAAAGTATCACTCTTTGACAAGATGGGCTTTGCGCGAAGGAAATGCGGCAAGTGTGAAAAATTCTTCTGGACGCTTGATCATGAAAGGCAGTTCTGCCCTGACCACGAGAATTACAGCTTCATAGGCAAACCGCCGACAAATAAACATCTTGACTACGTTACCGCTTGGAAAGAGACTGACAAATTCTTTCGCGCGAATGACCATACAATAGTGAGGCGTTATCCAGTTGTATGCAGGTGGCGTGAAGACCTATATTTCACAATCGCATCGATTGTTGATTTCCAGAGAGTCGTTGGCAACCAGATCGTATTTGAGCTGCCCGCAAACCCGCTTGTGGTTCCGCAAATGTGTCTCCGGTTCAACGATATTGAAAATGTGGGTCTATCGGGCAGGCATTACACTGGCTTTTGCATGATAGGCCAGACATGCAACGCTGACGCAGAAGGTGGCTACTGGAAGGACAGGTGCATAGACCTTGACTATGGCTTGCTTACAAAGGGGCTTGGCATCAGGCCTGAAGAAATAACATTTGTTGAAGATGTCTGGATGGGGGCTGGCGCTTTTGGCTATTCACTCGAATATTTCGTGCGCGGCCTCGAACTTGGCAACGCAGTTTTTACCGAATTTGAGGGCAATGAGAACGACTACCGCGTGATGCCAAACAAGATAATAGACATGGGCGCCGGGCTCGAGCGCTTTTCGTGGATAACGATGGGGACGCCTACAAGCTACGACTGCTGTTTTGGGCCAGTCGTGGACAAGCTAAGGGACATCACTGGCACCGACAGTAGCAACGACTTATTGGCAAAGTATTTTGAAGCGGTGTCTTCCAAGCTTGATCGCACGACCAGCGTACGAGATCTCCGCTCACTCATTGCTAAGGAAATAAAAATTGACGAAGAAAAACTTGCAAGACTGGTCGCACCGCATGAAGCAATCTACACAGTCGCCGATCACGTCAGGACTTTATTGTTTGCAATTTCAGACGGTGCGCTTCCATCAAACGTAGGAGGCGGCTACAACCTGCGCGTGATCCTGCGCAGGGCACTTTCGATACTCGAGAGGCTTGGGTGGGAGAACGTCAGGGTAGAAGACATTGCTGAAATGCATATCGACTATCTGAAGCAGATGTACCCCGAGCTTGAAGAGCACCGTCAAGACGTCAGGACCATTTTGCAACTGGAAGCAGGCAGATACGCGAGTTCCCGCGAGCGCATGAATTCTGTCGCCACCTCACTCAAGACAAGCAGGAAAGGCGAGCTGTCAGTCGACGACCTCATCAGGCTTTACGAGTCAGACGGCATAACCCCTGACTTCTTGGTGGAGCAGGGTGTAATAGAGAGCGTCCCTCAGACATTTTACACAAAGCTCGCCGAGCTGCACACCAGCCTGGTAGCAGGTCAGGCAGCCAAGCCTATCCGTGGCCTTGAAGGCTTGCCGCCTACAAAGTTGCTCTATTATGAAGATGAAACTATGAGGGAGTTTCATGCCAAGGTGCTGAAAGTTATTGGAGGCAAGTACGTTGTATTGGACCAGACTGCGTTCTACCCGAGGGGCGGAGGACAGGAACCGGACACCGGCGAAATCGGGGACGCCAAAGTCGTCGAAGTGACCAAGCAAGCAGACATTGCGATTCACAAGATAGAGGGCAAGATTGCAGAGGGCCAGAACGTGCAGGCAACGGTGAATGCGCGCCGGCGCGATCTTATCACAAAACATCACACTGCGACGCATGTGCTTAACTCCGCGTCAAGGAACACGCTTGGATCGTGGGTGTGGCAGAATTCGGCTTTCAAGGAAGAGAGCTATGGCAGGCTTGATATCACACACCATTCCGCGCTTGTCAAGGAAGAAGTACAAAAGATCGAGCATGCGGCAAACCGCGTCATCAGGGAAAACCACCCGGTTGTAATCAAGACTTACGAGCGCGGTGATGCCGAGCAGGAATTCACCTTCCGCATCTATCAAGGCGGAGTAGTGCCGACAAGAAACGTAAGAATAGTAAACATCAAGGGATGGGACATCGAAGCCTGCGGAGGGACGCACGTAAAAAGCACCGGGGAGATCGGATTGGTCAAGATAGTTAAATCAGAGAGGATCCAAGATGGAGTAGTCAGGCTGGAATTCGTTGCCGGTGAAGCGGCCGTCAATTACATGCAAAAGCTGGATGGCCAGCTTGCATCCATAGCGCATGCACTTGGCTCAAGCAGGGAAAAAGTGATCGAGTCGTTCAACAAGTCGATGGAGGAAGCCGAAGCAGCGAAGAAGAAAGCGCGGACAATACTTAGGGTGGTTACAGGCCCAATTGCAAAGGACATTTCAGAGCAGGCTAAGAAACTTGCATCGGGCATACACATGTACAGCACCTACGACGAAGAGCTCGACGAGGACTATCACATTGCCGTCGGCGAAAAGGCGATCGAGCTGAACAAACATCTGGTATACCTGGCGCTTGTCTCAAAAGGAGAGGGCATGAGAGTCATTTTATTTGTCGGCGAAGCAGCACGCAAGAAAGTCAAGGCCGGTGCGATTGCAAAGCAGGTCTCCGCCAAGCTTGGCGGATCTGGCGGCGGGGACGACCGCTTTGGGCAGGGCGGCGGCAGGGCAAAGAACAGGATAAAGGAAGCATTATTGTTGGCTGAAGAGGCTGCAAAGTAATGGTTAGCGATCGCATAAACTGGAATTCAATTGAGAAAAAGTGGATCAAGAAGTGGGAGGAGCAAAACCTCTTTCAGGCAGATCCTGACAGCAGGAACAAATACTTCGTCACCGTCGCCTACCCGTATCCGAATTCGCCACAGCACATTGGCCATGGCAGAACGTACACTCTTGCAGATGCACACGCCCGCTACATGAGGATGAAGGGTTATAATGTCCTCTTCCCAATGGGTTTCCATTACACTGGCACGCCTATCCTTGGCATGTCACGCAGGGTAGCTGCCGGTGACTCTGAATTGATGGATACTTTTCACAAGATATACGAGTTGTCTGACGACGTCATCTCCACGTTTGTCGAGCCAGTCAAAATAGCAAGTTACTTCCACAACGAGATCAAGGCTGGCATGAAAGAGATGGGATACTCGATCGACTGGCGGCGCGAGTTCACCACTATAGACACGATGTATTCAAAGTTCATTTCATGGCAATTCCGCACGTTACACAAAAAGGGGCTGATAGTGCAGGGGTCGCACCCGGTGGGGTGGTGCCCACGCGACCAGAACCCTGTGAGCCAGCACGACACAATGGGCGACGTAGAGCCTGATTTCAACGAATACACAGTAATCAAGTTCAGGTTAGGCGATGGCATACTACCCGCAGCAACGCTCCGGCCGGAGACGCTTTTTGGGGTCACCAACATGTGGGTCAATCCCGATGTTGATTACGTTCAGGCAAAAGTTGATGGCGAAAAATGGATCGTGAGCAAGGAAGCGGCAAGAAAACTAGAGTACCTCAACCACAGGGTCGAGCTTATCAAGACAGTCAGGGGCAAAGAGATCATTGGCAAGAACGCCACCAACCCTGTCAACAATGGTGCAGTCCCCGTCTATCCTGCGTCGTTTGTTGAAGCTGACAGCGGTACCGGCATTGTTATGTCGGTTCCAGCGCACGCGCCGTACGACTATCAGGCGCTTGAAGACCTGAAGGCTGACAAAGGGACGCAGAAAGAGTTTGGCATTTCTGTCGACGTTGGTCCAGTAATCATAATCGGGTCTGAAGGTTACTCGGACGTACCGGCAGGAGAAGCGATCAAGCAGGTAGGCGCGACCGGCCAGAACGACGTAAAGCTTGAGAAAGCTACAAGCGACCTTTACTCCCACGAGTTTTACAAGGGCAAAATGAAGGATAACACGGGCCGATTTGCTGGCATGGCAGTGTCCGTGGCAAAGAACGAAGTCAAAAAGGAGCTGATGAAGTCCGGCGCGGCAGGCACGATGTACGAGCTCGTCAACAAGCCGGTAAAGTGCAGGTGCGGCGCGGAATGCGTCGTCAAACTGCTAAGCGACCAGTGGTTCCTGAACTACGGCAACAAGTAATGGAAGGGACTCGCGCACGAATGAGCTACCAACATGGACATAGTGCCGCAGGATATCCTCCAGGAATTTGATTATGTAATA
>CBQWHN010000045.1:0-8501 GCA_967728685.1 uncultured Nitrososphaera sp. | reverse complement strand
AGCTGGGCATAGGACAGATATGCCTTGTACATTATCTTGGTCTTGGTAGAGCCGCCGCTTGCAGCGTCTAGTATTTGTGAAACAATGTCGGTTCTGCTTCTATATTTCATGTGCTTTTCTTCAATGCAAGTCTTCTATATAACAAGCATGTCGTCTTGTTATATGAGATTATTACATAAAATGTTATTTAGCCGACTTAGATAGTCGTATTTCTTTATTAGATTTCTTTCAATTTGCTTTCGTCGAAAATGTCAGAGCCATACCACCGGTAGCGGAAGTAGTCAAGGCACCATTCGTGGAACATAGGATCAGAGCTGTAGAATATTATGTTCATGTCCGTCTCGCCTTTTTGCGTAGGGAAGAGCACGGCCGCTTGCTTTTCGTTCAATATTACTGCAACCTGCACGCCTTCAACCATCCTCCTCTCTATCGCGCCCTTGTTCAACAGCTCGTTGTGACCTAGCTTTTTCAGAAGTTCCTTCCTGCCCTTTGGTATGATTACGTCCTTTGGAAAAACGTAACTGTACTTCACGCCGTCTTCCTTTACGCGCGTCACCACCGGTTCTATCAAATCGATCGGCACCTGCGGCACGATTTCATAAATGTATTCGCTAGCTTCGCGGTAAATATCCTTCCATCGCTCAAGTATTGCTACTACGCCTTTTACGAATTCACACTTGTCAAGAGCTCCGAGCCTCATGACAAACTTCATAGGCAGCTCACCTAACACATGCTCTGAAAAGTAATCCTTGTGTTTTGCAAGGTAGTTTAGCGTTGGGATCTGCTTGATTATGGTGCTACCAAAGGTTGTTAGTGAAAATATGCCCTCCGGGTTTTTCTCTATCAAACCGGCGTCCTGCAGGCGCTTGACATTGCGGTGAACTTCCTGCATAGTTATGCCCAGATCCTTTGAAAGCTGCGATATCTTCGCGCGCTTTTCATTGAGCCGGAACATTATGGCAAGCCTCTGCTCGCTCGCAAGCTCGATGAAGGTGTCTTTGGTGTTGACAAACGGAGCCAGAATGTCGTCGCCTTCAGAAGCCATGGTATTGCATCAGTCCGGCCATTGTTTTAAACATTGCACCTAATAGCGGCTCGCTCGCTCTGATTGGGGATGATTGGTCCTCCTTATAGTCATGACCCCCACTATGATAAATCCCACACCTATAGCCAGAATGAGGTAGTCGGCAATCACTACTGTAGCCCATACTGGGTTCATCGTCCCGGCCCAGATGAACAAGATTGCCAAGAATACAAGCGCTATCCCCGCGATGGTTTCGCCATTGATCCGCTGTTTTCCCCCTCCTTCTGTCATACAATTTCTGTCTTGGGCGGATTATTAATAGGTTCAACTATAGTTGCTGGAAAATAGGCTAATGCTCGCGGACGAGCGTGCCCCTGCATTGCTCGCATATCGTTTCGTCGATGTTTGATTCCATGCTATGGTGCACGTCACAAATGAGAAGCGTGTAGCGCATGTAATTGCAAAGCCCCACGAACTTTGCCAGTGTGCTTGGGGTGTATGCCTTGTTCGTCGACAGGTCCTTGGCAATGTCGTCAATCATGCGCATGACTTCCCGGACGGATACGAGCTTTGAGATGAGCTCGTTGTCTCCCCTAGTCCCCCTTACGTAGTTGCTCACTGCTGCCTGCGTTATGCCTAGAACCCTAGCGACATCCTCTTCTTTGAGAGAATATTCCCTGATGAGCTTTTTCGCAAGGATAGCCCTTACCGCGGGAATAAGAGATTTGGCTTCAATTTCCGAAGGAAGTAGCATTTTGAGTGCACAATGGTTTTTGCTTTTTATTATATAAAGGTTCTTAGTACTGCCTACTGTTTATATCAGACACAGACGGATGGAAGAAAAGATGAAGGCAGTTTTTGTGAAGGGCCGCAGCACTGTTTCCGTGGATGAAGTAAAAGTCCCAAAGATGGCAAGCGCAGGCGACGTCCTAGTCAAGATGCGCGCGTGTGGGCTCTGCGGCTCAGACCTGGAAAAGATCTACGGCGAGTACGGCATGACCTCTGGCAGGCTGGGCCATGAGCCGGCAGGACAGGTCGTAACAGTCGCAAAATCGGTCAAGGGCTTTGTACCCGGCGACCGCGTCTTTATACATCATCATGTCGCGTGCTATTCCTGTCATTATTGTAGGCATGGCGATCATACGATGTGTCCCGCCTACCAGACGAGCAACATCAGCCCCTGCGGCCTTGCTGAGCAGTTCCTCGTGCCAGAATGGAACGTGTCGAGGGGCGGCCTAATAAAATTGCCTGATAATGTCAGCTATGACGAGGCGTCGCTAATAGAGCCACTTGCGTGCTGCGTCAGGGCATGGAACAAGTGCAACTTTCAAAAAGGTGATAACGTTGTCGTGCTTGGAGCTGGCCCGGCCGGATTGATACACGTACTCTTAGCTCAGGCGTATGGAGCGCGCAAGGTTTTCGTAATTGACATCAATGATTTTCGCTTGAAATTTGCCCAGAAATATGGCGTTGAAGCAATTAACTCGATCACCGATAAGGATTCGGAGAACAAGATCAGATCGGCGACAGAGGGAAGGGGTGCTGATGTTTGCTTTGTAGCAACTGGCAGCATGGAAGCGTTTCTACAATCGTTTGAACTGACGCGCAAGGGCGGCAACATCATGCTCTTTGGCGTTCCCCCGAAAGGCTCGCAGATGTCGTACGACATGAGCAAGCTGTATTCAAATGAGCACTCGATCATTCCAAGCTACGCTGCTTCAGAGATTGAAACAAACGAAGCGCTCAAGCTGATTGTGGAAAAGCGTGTGGATATAGCGTCACTTATCACACACCGCTTTGATATAGCCAACGCTGCCGATGCTGTGAAATGCGCGCATGAGGCCAAAGACGCGATGAAAGTGATTGTCACCGCAGACACGTAGGAATAGATGCTTTTGAGGAATCCAAGATCTCCTCAAACAAGGACTGGGTGTGAATCTGCGGTATCATGCACTGTAATTTTCAGAACCAGTTAAACTATATATAATAAAAATGGTTGTGTGACTTTGATTATCATGGACTGGGGAATGAAGAATAGGCTATCAAGGATAATCCGCCCCGAGGACGGCCGCTGCCTAATGCTTGCAGTTGACCACGGTTACTTTTTGGGTCCCACAGAGCATCTCGAAGTTCCAAGGAGGACCATAGCGCCACTTTTGCCCTATGCTGACTCGCTCATGCTTACCCGTGGCGTCCTGAGGACATCAGTTGATCCTGCAAGCGAAGTGCCGATCGTGCTTCGCGTCTCCGGCGGGACGAGCATCCTCGGCGAGGACCTATCAAAGGAAACGATTACAGTATCTATCGAAGAAGCGATCAAGCTGAACGCGTCATGTCTTGCGCTTTCGATATTTGTCGGCGGCAAATATGAACACCAGACGCTTGCCAACTTGGCAAAGCTGGTGGACGAGGGCGAAAAATACGGAATACCGGTTCTGGCGGTTACCGCAGTCGGTAAGGAAATGGGCCGGGACGCGCGCTACTTAGGGCTTGCGTGCAGGGTTGCGGCAGAGCTTGGCGCGCATGTGGTCAAGACGTACTATTGCGACAACTTTGAACAGGTAGCTGAAGGGTGCCCCGTCCCGCTGATAATTGCAGGCGGCAAAAAGTTGCCCGAGCCGGATGCGCTAAAGCTGGCGCATGACTCGATAATGCACGGTGCCGCAGGATTAGACATGGGAAGGAACATCTGGCAGTCAGACCACCCTGTGCCGATGATAAAGGCAGTGCGTGCAATCGTGCACAAGAATGCCGATGTAAAGGAAGCGTACGACATTTTCCTGAAGGAAAAGGAAAAGGCGCCACAGCAAAAAGAAACCAAGATCCTGAAGGCAGTCAGCCAGTCTGGGTCTTTCGACTAGCCGCCCAATTTCGACAGGTGCTGGTGGATCATTTTCCACTGGCCTTTTTTGTCTTTTTGCAAGACAATCGTCACTCTTGACTTGTTATCGATAGCGGTCCCGCGAAAGCTATAGTCGTCGACTATCATGCCGGTGACTTGCAGAACAAGCGTTGCGACGGCAACATCGCCCAGGACTTCTGTTTTCAGGTCTTCAATCTTGAAATCAAAGTCTGAGAGGCTGGCAAACTGCAACTGTTCCAGCATCAGCGCCCTTTCAAAGTCGCGCCTATCATACGGCGGCGAGTCGCCAAATTTGGTAAAGCTCTTGTCAAGAAATTCCTCTATCTTCTCTATTTCCTTGGTCTTGGCGAGCTGAAAATATTTGTAAATTATGTCTCGTATTTTAGCGGAATCCGAAGGTGACAATAAGGTTCATGGGATACTGGCAGGCAAAATCTTTATAAATTATATGACTGCAAATTAACAAAAATGCCTAGGACTGAAAGCGAACATTGGCAGAAGGTTCATGTTCTGGTTCTGCTGAGACTTGCCTAGGGCAAACCCTGTCCAGCAAGCAGGCGTTTGTGTGAGAGATTTGGTGAAAAATAGAATTGGTTGAAATGACTGGTGCAAAGGCGTTGATTCAGGCCCTTGAGAAAGAGGGCACAGACCTAGTCTTTGGCCTTCCCGGAGGAGCCAACCTCCCAATATACGACGCACTGGTAGGGGCCAACTTGAGGCACGTGTTAGTGAGGCATGAGCAGTCTGCCGCCCATATGGCCGACGGCTATGCTAGGATTAAGAGAAAGGCTGGCGTGTGCTTTGCAACTTCTGGCCCAGGCGCTACCAACCTCATTACAGGAATTGCTACTGCCTACGCTGACTCTTCACCGATAGTGGCCGTGACGGGACAGGTGCCTCTTGCTATGATAGGCAAGGACGCCTTCCAAGAGACTGACATTATTGGCGTTGCTAATCCTTGCACGAAATACTCGTTCCAGCCAAGGGCTCCTGGTGAGATCCCGGAGATAGTAAAGAAGGCATTCTACATTGCCGAGAGCGGAAGGCCCGGACCGGTTCTCGTGGACATCCCAAAGGATGTGCAGCAAGCAACTGCAGATATGAAGTTCCCAGATCTTATCAAGGTAAGGGGATACAATCCAGTTCTAGACGCCGACCTCAGCGACATGGGCAGAGCAGTCGAGCTCTTGATAAAGGCCGAGAGGCCGATAATAATGGCAGGCGGAGGCGTGATCCTCTCTGGCGCATTCTCGGAGCTTCAGGCATTGGCAGAGCTCCTCATGATACCAGTGGTGACCACGTTCAAGGGCAAGGGCGCGTTCCCCGAGAACCACCCACTTGCAATGGGCCCGATCGGCATGCACGGCCACGCCGAGGCTAACAAGATAATCCTCGAGGCAGACTGTATAGTCGCGGTGGGCGCAAGGTTCTCCGATAGGTCGGTGGGCCGCTTTGACGAGTTTGGCAAGGGCATGAGCATTATACACATGGACATTGACCCGGCCGAGATTGGCAAGAACAAATCGGTGGACGTGGCAATAGTAGGCGACGTAAAGTCGTCGCTCCGCACGCTTGTAAAGCTCCTCTCAAAGAAGGTGGTAAAGAGGTCTTCGGACAGCCCTTGGCTCAAGCGAAGGAAGGAGCTCATCCAATATTACTCCGAGACGCTCAAGGACTATCCCCGCGATATAACCGCCAAGAAGTCGCTCAAGAAATTGCGTGAGCTATTGCCAGCAAACGGTCTTGTGACGACAGAAGTAGGGCAGTGTCAGATGTGGGCTTCGCTTCACTTTGATGTGATTTCGCCGGGCACATTCTTCAGCTCGACAGGGCTTGGCACAATGGGATTTGGATTCCCGGCGTCGATAGGCGCCAAGGCTGCAAGGCCAAGCGTCCCGGTAGTGGACATCGCCGGCGACGGGTCGTTCAACATGACCGAAAACTCGCTTGCAGTGTCGGTGCTTGAAAAGTTCCCAGTAATAGTATTCCTGATGAACAACTATATGCTAGGCATGGTGGCACAGTGGCAGCGCACGTTCTACAACAGACGCTACAGCGGCGTGGAACAGCACAGCTGCCCGGACTATGTGAAGGTAGCAGAAGCGTACGGCGCGCAGGGAATCAGGGTGGGATCCATGCAGGAGCTTGACAAGGCAATCAAGGCCGCCATCAAGAGCGATGTGGCGACTGTGATAGACATCCCAATAGACCCCGACGAAGACGTCTACCCGTTCGTTGCACCGGGGACAGGCCTCAAGGACATGATAACAGGAGCATAATGGAATGGTTACCACGCAAAACGGATCATGGTACATCGTGTCTGCGCTTGTAGAGAACAAGCCGGGCGTCCTTTTCAGGGTGACCAACCTTTTCCGGGCGCGCAGCTTTAACATAGAAAGCATAACCGTAGGCTCGACCGAGCAAAAGGACCTTTCAAGGATGACAATAACCACTAACAGCGACGAGCGGACGCTAGATCAGCTTGTGAAACAATTGCGGAAATTGATAGACGTGGTTGAGGTAAAGGTGCTCGACACTGAAAAGACAGTCTACCGCGAGCTTGCATTAATCAAGATGAAGGCAGTGGACCCGACTACAAGGAGCGAGATAATCAACTACTCCACGATATTTCGTGGCAACATACTTGACATCGGCAAGGAAACCATAACTGTGGAGATAACAGGCACGCCGGACAAGATAGATGCGTTCAAGAACCTTGTTGAACCTTACGGGATTACCCAGCTGTCAAGAACAGGGGTTTCCGCGCTTCCGAGGGGTGTGGAAGTTTGAGCAAGGCCAAGAAGACCAGCGGCGATGTGGTAAGGATCTTTGACACCACCCTCAGGGACGGCGAGCAGACGCCGGGTGTCACCGTTACACCAGATCAAAAAGTCCAGATAGCGATCAAGCTGGACGAGCTTGGAATCGACGCGATAGAGGCGGGCTTTCCGATAGTTTCACAGGGCGAAATGCAGGCGATAAAAGCGATAGCAAGGCAGGGATTGAAGGCAGAAATATGTGGACTTGCGCGCACAATCGAGACCGACATCGACGCCGCTATCAAGTGCGACCTGAAGTACGTCCACACGTTCATTGCGACGTCGGACATTCACATGCAGTACAAATTGAAAATGACGCCGGAGCAGGTCATGGATAAGGCAGTCAAGGCTGTCGAATATAGCAAGAAGCACGGCATGCAGGTTGAATTTTCTGCCGAGGACGCTACGAGATCTGACAGACAGTTCTTGCTCAATGTATTCAAGGCGGTGACTGAAGCCGGCGCGGACAGGGTCGACATACCTGATACCGTAGGTTATAGGACGCCGGACTATATCACGCAGATTGTAAAAGACGTCAAGGGGATAACCGACCTCCCGATAAGCGTCCACTGCCACAACGACTTTGGGCTCGCTGTTGCAAACGCGATTGCCGGCGTCATCGCGGGGGCCGCGTGCGCACACGTAACGATAAACGGATTGGGAGAGCGTGCGGGAAACGCGTCACTTGAAGAGTTTGTAATGGCGCTTGAAATCCTATATGGCAAAAAGCACAATATCAACACGAAACTGATCTACGAGACTTCCAAGTTCGTGTCAAACACGATGGGAATCGTTGTCCAGCCAAACAAGGCAATAATAGGCGAGAACGCGTTCGGCCACGAGTCAGGTATCCACACCCACGGTATTATCAACAACCCGTTGACATACGAGCCAATAGCCCCCGAGCTTGTCGGCAGGAAGAGGTGGATGCAGGCAGGCAAGCACGCCGGAGCGCACGGCATTAGGGCCATGCTTGAAGACTTTGGAATCAAACCGACAGATGAGCAGCTCCACCAGATTGTTGAGAGGCAAAAAAACATCGCCGACAAGGGCAAGTCGATAACGACCTCAGAATTGCTGGCTATAGCCGGCGAAATAATGGGCAACACCAAGTTTGAGGAAAAGTTCAAGCTATACGGTTTTCATATCGTGACTGGGATGAACATCGTACCCACCGCCGTCATAATGCTGAACGCCAACGGCAAGGATATGATCGCATCAGACATTGGCGTCGGGCCGGTGGACGCGGCTCTCAAGGCGATACAAAAGATAGCCGGCGAGATGGCCAACGTCAAGATCAGGGACTTTATGCTCGACTCGATCACTGGAGGCTCTGACGCGCTGGCAGTAGTAACTATCAAGGTAGAAGACAAGGACGGCAACGTCGTGTCCGCAAAAAAGGCCGGCGAGGACATTGTCGTCGCGTCGGTTCAGGCAATGATGGACGCCATCAACAAAGTGCTGCTAAGAAAGGTGCTCTACTCCAAAAGCTAGACTGATGTGATTGGCAAGATACAACATTTCCCTTATCAGGGGCGACGGAATTGGACCAGATCAGACGGTGTCAGCAAAAAAAATCCTGGAGACCATAAATGACAAGTCTTCGACAAAATTTGCGATAAGTGAGGTGGACGCCGGTGACAGCGCGCTTCTAAAGCACGGCAAGGCGCTGCCAGAGTCTTCAATCGGCATCATCAAGAAATCGCAGGCGTGCCTGAAAGGTCCAGTTGGAGAAAGCGCCGCTGACGTCATATTGGTGCTGAGACGGATGTTCGACCTCTACGCAAACGTGAGG
>CBQWHN010000044.1:0-8571 GCA_967728685.1 uncultured Nitrososphaera sp. | reverse complement strand
TTATGGCGTTTGAAGCAGTATCTTTATAACGCATTATTGCAAAAATTACATGTAATTGGGCAATTCTGAAGCAGAAAATACGCACCGAGTAGCGGTTCTTGACGAGGAGCTGTGCCAGCCAAAGAAATGCGGGCTGGAGTGCATCATCTACTGTCCAGTGAACAAGACCGGCGGCGCGTGCATTATCCAGAGGCCTGAAGACAACAAGGCACTGATCTCCGAGGATCTATGCACGGGCTGCGGAATATGCATAAAGAAATGCCCCTTTGACGCCATTGTAATAGTCAACCTTGCCAAAGAGCTCGCGACAGATAAAATCCACCAGTACGGCATTAACTCCTTCAGATTCTACCGCCTGCCAACGCCAAAGAAAGGCGCAGTTGTAGGATTGATAGGCAGAAACGGTATGGGCAAGTCAACGATTGTCAATGTTCTGTCTGGCAACATGAAGCCCAACCTCGGCAAGTACGATCAGGACGTTTCGTGGGATGAAGTTTTGAAGTATTACCAGGGCACTGAAATGAAATCGCATTTTGAAAAAATTGCAAATAACACTATGCGTGCAAGCATCAAGCCGCAGCTTGTCTATCTTATTCCAAGGGCGTTCAAAGGGACAACCAAGGAATTATTGATCAAGTACGACGAGCGCAAGGTAGCCGACAAGCTAATACTGCAGCTGGGGTTGCAGAACATTCTTGATCGCGATATTTCGCAATTGAGTGGAGGCGAGCTTCAGCGGCTCGCAGTCGCAGTCGCTGCAGCAAAGGATGCTGAATATTATTTCTTTGACGAACCATCTTCTTACAACGACGTTTACCAGCGGCTCGCAGTCGCCAAAGTGATGAGAGAGCTCGCTGAAGCCGGCAAGAGCGTGATGGTGGTCGAGCACGATATGACGCTTTTAGACTATTTGTCTGACTATGTCCATATTATCTATGGCGAGCCAGGCGCATACGGCATCGTTTCGGGTATGCAGAGCACAAAGGTGGGCATTAACAACTTCCTCGAAGGGTTCCTGCCGGCGGAAAACGTGCGCTTCCGCGACAAGGCATTCAAGTTCGACATTAGTGCGATAAACGAAGACGTCATTTCAGATGTCCCGGTAGCCAAATACTCTGACCTTGCAAAGTCGTTCCCGTCTTTCAGCCTGAGAATCGCGGCAGGCAACGTTAGGAAAGGTGAGATAGTCGGGATCGTGGGCGCAAACGCGCTCGGCAAGACGACATTCATGCGCATGCTAGCCGGAGTGGATAAGCCCGACTCGGGAACGATAGATGTAGGCGCCAAGATATCGTACAAGCCGCAGTACCTGAATCAGGATTATGAAGGCGACGTGAGATCGCTGATGTATGCCGCCTACCAGAGCCCGATAGAGGGCTCGCCGGTGGAAGAGCAAATAATCATCCCAATGGGCGTCAAGAAGCTGTATGAAAAAAGCGTCAGGAACCTGAGCGGAGGTGAGCTTCAGAAAGTCGCAGTAACTGCATCGCTCCTGCGCGAAGCAGACATTTACGCGATGGACGAGCCGTCCGCATTTCTTGACGCGGAGGACAGGATATCGATCGCAAAGTTCCTCCAGCGCTTTGTAAGAGCGCAAGGCAAGTCTGCAATAATCATCGATCACGATATGCAACTGATAGACCTTGTTGCAGACGCGATGGTAATTTTTGAGGGGCAGCCAGGCCTGACCGGTTCGGCAACCGCGCCCATGAAAAAGGAGGAAGGCATGAACCGCTTCCTCAAGGCGCTTTCAATAACTTACAGGCGTGACGAAACGACTGGCAGGCCGCGCGTCAACAAGGAAGGCGGCCGGCTTGACCGCGGGCAGAAACAATCTGGCGACTATTATTACGTGAAGAATCGCTAATGCCGCACATGCTAAAACAGGTTCTAGGAAGCATGCTTACCCCACAGGAAACCGCGCAGGTCTACTCGGCTTTCGACCAGATAGGCGACATTGTAATCATAAAGATCCCGGACGAGCTGATGCCAAAGAAGAAGCTGATAGCCAACGCGATACTGGCCAACATCAAAACCGCCAAGACCGTGTTTGCGCAGGTCTCTCCTGTAAGAGGGGACTACCGAGTCCGCGATCTGGAGTTCATTGCAGGCGAAAACAAGACGATAACAGAGCACAAGGAGCATGCCTGCCGGTTCAAAGTGGATGTTGCCAAGACATATTTTTCGCCCCGGCTGTCAACTGAAAGACAAAGGATCGCCGGCATGGTCGGCGACAACGAAACTATCGTCAACATGTTTGCTGGCGTCGGCACGTATTCAGTCGTGATAGCGAAAGCAAACAAAACATGCAAGGTCTACAGCATCGACTCCAATTCAATTGCAAACGAGCTCGACAAGATCAACGCAAAACTAAACAAGGTGCAGGACAGGGTTGTCTCAATATGCGGCGACGCCGCTGAAGTGATAAAGGATGGGCTTGTCGGGCAGGCCGATAGGGTTCTCATGCCGCTGCCGGAAAGGGCAAGAGAGTTTGTAGATTCTGCAGTGCTTGCGCTGAAGCAAAAAGGCATCGTGCATTACTTTGTTCACATTAAGGCAGAGGGTAAGAAGGCAAGCCAAGAAATGGGATTAAAAGAGACACAAGAAACTTTTGCAAAATACGATTATCACGTCCTCGGAGTCAGGGTCATCAGAGAAGTGGGACCGAGGACGTACCAGATCGTGGCTGACGTTTCAGTCAGACGCTAGGCCTTTTCTTCTTCTCTTAGCGCGGTAAGCATCGTATAGCCGATCCACCCAAGCACGGTCAACAAGATGGCAACTGCACCCAAGACGGTGAACTGCAGTACCAACATGCCCCACTCACTGCCAAATAGGAAATAAGTATAGGCTATGAACGCGAGAATGGAAATAGCAAGAAGGGCGGCACCGGTTCTCCTGCTACCCCTTCGTTTAACGTTCATAGCGGAAAGGCATCAGCAGTATCTTAATAATCTTTTTAGCTTAGTTCCAGCGCCATCAGGTAGGCATCTTCGCTATCCCTATAGTACGAGCGCAGCCTGGATTTTGTCTCAAAGGCCAGCCTCTCGTACATCTTGATCGCGCCAGTATTGCTGACCCTGACTTCAAGGTAGATCTCGTCACCTTTTTTGTGCATCACGCCGTTAATGCCTTCAAGCATCAACGCCTTGCCGAGCCCCTTGCCTCTATGCTCTTCAAGCACCGCCACGGAAACTACATGCCCCTTCTTGACGAAACCCAGCTTGCGAAAATTGGAGAACCCAAACTCGATCTTACACATGATGTAGCCGACTACTCTACCGTCGAGCTCTGCGACAATAAAGGCTTCTGGCAGCTCGCGAAGAATTGATTCAAAAAAGTAGTCCGAGTAGTGCTCTGGCAGCGCGGCCATGTTGATGTCAATCACCACTGCAAGATCGCTCTCATCGCAGCGGCGTATAACATAATCGCCTACTTTCCGCAGAGCAGTTTGCAAAGCAACAGCTAAAAACAGAAACTCACTATTTAACCTTACAGGTCTCTGCAGGGATAATATTTTAATGGCGTTGGCACCCAAGCAATGTCTGGTGGCAACTTCCTTCCTTAACGGAGACTATTCCCGAGTGCTTCCAATAATCTCGTCATTCTTTACGGTAAAGGACTTTCAGCGAAATGTCAGAGAAGACTATGTCCAGTTCTTGATAGCCGATGTTGAAATCAAGGACAAATTCCCGACCTTCTTGAAGCAACTAGGCAAGGTTGGAATGGTTGCGTCCGCAAAGAGGTCAAAATACGTCTCTAGATTGATGCCGACTCTGTCTACAGTCAGGCTCTCAGTAGACGATGGTGTTGTGCTTACCATAGCCAAGATACAAAAGCAAAAACCAAGAAGCAAATTCTGGCAGTCGCTGCCGTCTCTGCTTTTCATTGCCACGATTGCCTTAGTATTTGTTGACGGCATCCTGAGGTCTGGCTCGCCCTTGGCTAGAACACAAGTGCAGGACCCGCTCCTTCTGGCAGTCATCTACACCATGTCGCTGATGGGGATACTCGGCATACACGAGCTTGGCCACATACTGGCAAATAGAAAGTACGGAATTAAGGCATCGTGGCCTTACTTTATACCCGGCGTGCCGACGCTTCTTCCTACCTTTGGCGCGCTCATTGTGCTAAGGGGAAACATGACGAACCGAAACGTAATGTTCGATGTGGGCATCGCCGGCCCGATAGCCGGCCTGATAGTGACCATATTTGTGTCAATCTATGGGTCTTCGTTATCGACTCTCATAACTCCTGAAGAAGCGCAAAGGCTGTTTGGAGAGAACCAGCTGTTTACGCTTCCGTTTGGAGAAAGTTTGCTCATGATAGCCACTCTGCACCTAACAGGCATGGCAGTAAACAACATGGTACTTGTATATTCGCCAGTGCTCTATGCTGCCTGGTTCGGGTTCCTGATCACGTTCTTAAACTTGATGCCGGCTTGGCAGCTCGACGGCGGCCATCTTGCGCGGTCGGCACTTGGCGCGCGCTGGCATAAGGTCCTGACCTATGTCAGCATTGGGATACTGTTTGCCATAGGCTTTTACCCAATGGCACTATTAGTGCTATTCTTCAGCCTTAAGGCGCCAGAAAGCACGCCGCTCGACGACGTCACGCCTCTCTCTCCAAAGCGCAAGGCACTGTTCTTCCTGGCGCTTGGTCTCGCTGTGGTAACCGCGCCTATCCCAGCGACCCTGTTCTAGGCACTTGGCCTAAGAAGTACAATGTCTGCATCTGACAGGACAATTGCCTTGAAATTCTTGCCGTGCTTTTCCGGCAGCTTGTCAACTATGTCCTTCATACTGGCATATGTGGAAAAACCAAGCTTTGTCCGGGCATAATAGTGCGGCAGCGTGGAAACGAGTCCCAGCTCATGTTCCTGTCGCAGCTCTTCAATAAACAACAAATGCTCTAGGCCATCGATGTAGGGGCTTTGCTGCAGCTGCTCAGGCGTAAGTGTGCCTTCTATGAACATCTGAAGCGCGCCGCCGCCGACTCCTTCGCGATTTTCCGCTAACAATATTGCCGAGCCACCCTTTTTGACTATGTGGATAGAGTTCCAGAGCGAGTTTAGCGAGCCGGCGAGTGTCGAATGCATGCCAGCATCGCTGCTCGCGCTTATTATGGCGCACTTGACCGGGTCCGTCTCAACTGTTGAGATCGACTGGAGCTGCGATACGGCCTTTTCAAATGCTTCATTGATGCTCCCGGTGTGAACTCCTGCCACGCCCTCGCTGCTGGCAACAAGCTCGACAGACGTCGCTGTGATGCCGCCTGCTGCAGAAGCAGCTACCTTAAGCGGCCCTCCCTGCACACCGGGAGCCGGCCTGTTATTCTTCCTTGCCTTAAAAGCTTCGGCCATCGACTCTCCAAGCAAGTTGCGCAGGAGCGCAGTGGGCGCGCCGGCAAATCCAAAAAGTGGGTCGTACGCGACTCTTGAAACAATCACAGCGCTCTGGAACTTACTCATTCGATCCTGCAGCGATTGGTAGTCAATACGGTTTATCGAAATCGTTTCCTTTCTTGCTAGGCTGGCCCTAAGCGCACCTGCTAACATGTGTGGTACGTCGACTGTAAAATTGAATCCTTTTGCATGGGCTTGCTCTGCAAGTATAGCAATAGCTTTTCCTGCGGCTTTCGAGCCTGACAGTGCAAGGATGAGCATGTTGTCAGTCAGGGGCACGTCGGCAATTGCAGCTCCGATTTCTTCTTCCGGCATAGCCTGAAAACCTGCAGAAATCTGGTTTGCAAGATTTTCAAATCTTATGTCAAGTACCACATCGGTGGTGCCGTATCGGAGCCATATCTCCGGCATGCAGTCTGTGTCATGAAGGGTTAAAATAAATCCTTTTTCACTTGTATTGTATGACACCACCTGCCAAGGATTTTATACTCGAGTTCGCCTCGTTCCTGCTTAAGAGCAATTCACTAAAGTTCGGGGTTTTCACCCTTGCAAGCGGCAAGCAGAGCCCATACTACATAGATCTGCGCGTCTTGCCAAGCTTTCCAGCATATTTCCGGCTTACGATAAACGCATTGAAAGATCTTGTAACAAAAAATGTAGGTGAGTTTGATACATTTGCTTCCGTGCCAACTTCCGGGCTTGTGTTCGGCTCAGCCCTTGCCTACGAAATGTCCAAGCCCTTCATCTACGCAAGAAAGGAATCAAAGGGCTACGGCACCGGCAAAGCGATTGAGGGCTTCCTAAAATCGGGGTCAAAGGTAGTCGTTATTGACGACGTTGCAACTACTGGCACGTCGGTAAGCAGCGCAGTTGAAATAATACGCGCCAACGGAGCGATTGTAGAAGATGTTGTGGCGCTCGTGAACAGACACGAGGGAGCAGATGACCGGCTGAAAAAGATGGGAGTAAGGCTCCGAGCCGTGACAGGGATAAAGGACATTGTAAACGCACTGTATAACGCTGGGCTGATAGATGAAAACACACTCGAGTCAGTTATGAAACAGGCGGCTGTTACAGGCGACTACGAAACAGACTAGCCTTCGTATATCATTAGGTTCTTTTCTTCAAGCAGTGTGTGCAGGTTGCCGACAGCTCTGTAGACTTCGCTCTCCTTCTTAGCGCCCGTGCATACCAGCTTACCGCTAGCAAACAGTAGGATTACTGTCTTAGGGTCCAGCATCCTGTGTATAAGGCCTGGGAACTGCTCAGGCTCGTACATGCTGCGTGGCAGCACCCTTGCGGCAAGTTCTAGATGTATCTTGCCGCCAAGGCTTGCCGACGCTACAATATTTTGAATTTCAATCTGGGGCTCATGTTCCAGGGGTATGCCGCCCTTTTTCAGCTTTAACACCACATTCTTGACGGCCTGAATTGCCATTTTCTCAGACTTTGCCCCAGTGCAAACCATCTTGCCAGAGCTGAATATCAAAGTTGCAGTCTTTGGTGACCTGAGCCTAAAGACCAAGCCGGGGAACTGATCGGGGTGGTATTCTACATCCGGGAAAATCTGAGTGATGAGATTAAGATTGACAGTCTGGTTTACAGTAGCAGAAGCTACCACATTTTCAATGCTTACGATTGGCTTGGTCTGGGGCACATGCCGCTTTATAAAGGCGCTATATATATACCTGTTTGCTATCATATCATAGTAGATTTAAACCCCTAAAGCTGAAATCCTGTGCAAATTTTGCTCATTAAGTTGCAATAAATGTAATGTATCAGCGTCTACTCGCCTATTATCTTTACAAGCACCCGTTTTTGTCGCTTGCCGTCAAACTCGCCGTAGAGGATCTGCTCCCACGGCCCGAAGTCGAGCCTGCCGTTTGTTATCGCGACTACAACTTCCCTCCCCATTACCTGCCGCTTAAGGTGGGCGTGTGCGTTATCCTCGCCTGTACTGTTGTGCAAATAATTCTTAGGCGAGTAGGGCGCCAGCTTTTCCCAGCCATCTATCAAAGTCCTGGTGAAGACCGCTTTCATCGTCATTAATAAACACACTGGCAGAGATGTGCATGGAATTCACAAGACACAAGCCTTCCTTAATCCCGGTTTCGTCGACTATTCTTGCCACCTGCGGTGTGATATTGATAAATGCACGTCTGGCCGGCGTGTTGAACGTAAGGTATGCGGTCTTGGATTTCATATTGGTGACTGACTTGTGGTGTCCTGAGTTCCTGGCGGAGCTGCACCCTTATCCTTTCTGCCAAGTCTGTTAAAGAACAGGATCGCAAGGATTATCGCTATTATGATATAGTTGACAGGTGGGCTGATTACTTTGGTGACAACGCCGATGCCAGGCACTACGTAAACAACCCTGCCTATGTAGTCATCCTTTCTGATTGGAAAATCAGTCCCCGGTATTGATGAGGGGTTTGCGTCTCCCTTTGTTCTGACTGTTCTGCCACCGTCACTGTCTTCATTGATTTCGACAATCCGGTGGACAATGACCCTGTCACCTCCCTCAGGTCTATTGAACACTATAATGTCGCCCACCTTGAGATCACCCCATGACCCACCGTCTCTTACGATCAGGACATCGTTGATTTGTAACTTGGGCTCCATGCTTCCACTAGACACGACGTAGAAAGGGTTGGATCCAAAGCTGGCCCAAATGACCAGCCAGACTACAAGAACGCCGACACCAATGATCACGACATCCTTTATCGCGACAGGCAGCTTGGACTTATCCTTATCCAGCAACGCGGAAAATAATCATTCCGTTCGTTAGATAAACGTTTACTCGCGCCTACCGCAAGTCGAGCGCTTTCATTATGGACATGCGAAGGCGTGGCATTCTGACCATCATTATCGACAAAATGTCCGCGGTTTCATCTCTGTCAGGCTGCCTTCCATTCCTCACAGTAAACAGCTCGATGAAATTGCCCAAAACCATACCCGAGACAAGGCCATATGCGAAATCCTCTATATTGCCCTGGGTGGGCACCATTTTTCGCGCTAGCCCTATTGGCACCTTTGCATCTAGGGCTGCCGCCTTGATGAGCGATTCCAGCTCCTTCCTGTCCCCAGCTGCCAGTCCCATCTCGTATTGTACTCCCCTCTAAGGTAATAATGCTAGCTTTTTTAATGGCTGTATTGTAGGTGTTCCC
>CBQWHN010000043.1:0-8838 GCA_967728685.1 uncultured Nitrososphaera sp. | reverse complement strand
CGGAAGCCTTTCAGGATCTTGTTGCCCTTAAGGTCCTCTATCATGCTAATTGCGTCTTCCTTTGTTATCGGCAGAATCCTGAATGCCACATCCTTGAATACTTCGGTGTAAATGCCACCGATTCCGGCCATTATGACCGGACCAAACTGCGGGTCATTCTGCAATCCGACGATAAGTTCTATGCCGCCGGGAGCCGCCATCTTTTCAAGCAAAACGCCCTTAACGTTATACTGCTTACCCAGCCTGCCGTACATGTCGTTAAATGTCTCCTTGGCAGCAGCTTCGTCCTGGAGGCCAATCTTTACGCCCTTGACGTCGGTCTTGTGCAGGATCTGCGGCGATACTATCTTGGCTACGAGCGGAAAGCCCACTGCCTTTGCCTGCTTGCTGGCTTCATCTGCGCTTTTCACGAGCGCGTACTTTGGCACTTTAACTCCGTACTCCGTCAAGACCTGTTTAGCAAGCTCTTCTGTGATTACCTTGTCCATGGTCAAATAAACATCATTAAAGATCTTTTGGACTTTCTCGTTGGCCATATCGAGACAAAAAGCCTGTTCAGCTTCCTATATAGTTACCTCAGGTTGGATAGGTAATAGCTAGTAGAGAACTAACTGGATGGTACACTAGAAATCGGCTTAACTATTTCAATACTTTAGAAAAGTTGTTGTATGCGAGCCTGCACCGGGCAGCCAGCTGTGCCACATCGCCGGGGGCCGGCAGTACGCTTTCTGGTTTTATCTTTTCGACGTTCGCCTCTGCACCATACTCTCGCATCCATGATTCTATGATGCTCCGATCGACTTCTAGGTGAAACTGAATGCCGACGGCAGATCCGATTCTGAACGCCTGCGGATAGAGTTCAGAGTACGCAAGTATCTTTGCATTTGTAGGAAGGTCATATGTGTCGCCATGCCACTGGAATACCCTGATCGTCTTGTCGGTGACGCCTCTGAAAATGTCGTTGCTGCTGGCCGGTGTCACATACACATCATGCCATCCTATCTCTTTCTTCTTGCCATTGTAGACTCGTCCGCCGGCGGCCTGCGCGATGAGTTGCGATCCAAGGCATATGCCGAGGACTGGCGTGTTGTTTCTTATGGCGTCCCTGATTAGGTCCTGCTCGTGCTGAAGGTACGGCAAGTTGTCATACACTGCCATCGGGCCCCCGAGGATCACTATTGCGTTATAGTCTTTGGAGCTGGTAGGTACTGGATCGCTCTGGGCATCAACATTCTCAATTTCAAAACCATCAGTTCTGAACATTTGCTCAAGCGTGCCAAGAGTCTCGCACGCAATGTTCTGCACGGACAGTATCCTACGCTGCAACAGCGGGCATCATCATTCAGTGTATTTATGTCATGTGAGGGAAAAATGTTAAATCTCACAATTACCAGATATTAGCTGGGCCGATGGGATACCAATCCAACGCCAATGACGACGAGACAGTCGAACGGTTGCGCGGTTTAATTGGCATGCTCAATGACGAATCTGACAAAGGCTCTGTCATCGTCGTAGAGGGCAAACGAGACGCAGAGGCACTCTCGAAGGTGGGATTCACCGGTAGCCCCGCAGTCTTCCATCACTTTAAGGGGATCGCGGATTTTCTCGACAACCACGATAGCGCCGGCAAAAAGATAATCCTGCTCCTTGACATGGACAGGACTGGAAAGTACCTCACGAGTCGGTTGGTGTCGCAGTTGCAGCCCCACAGGCACAACGCAAGCCTGTCCTACAAGAGGGCGCTTGCCAAAATAACAAACGGCAAAGTGAGGCACGTCGAGGACTTGGCGATTTATGCCCCGCGCCTATCTGGCATAACCGGGAGCCGGAAGGACTTGTACTTTTACACTTAGGGGAGAACTCTCTCAAGGTTCACAAAGCACTTATATTCAAGCAAAGAAAATTGTTTCACATACCAAAAAACTACGAGGTTATGAAAGAAATTGCCTAGCACAGGAATCGTGAAATATCACGTTAAGTTAAAATTTGAAGTTGATGGTTTGGTTGAGAAGGCCGATATTATCGGTGCTATTTTTGGACAAACCGAAGGTCTTCTAGGACCAGAGATGAACCTCAACGAACTGCAAAAAGTATCTAAGGTAGGAAGAATCGAAGTCAACGTCGACACAAAAGGAAACATGGCAAAGGGAGATGCTCTTATACCAATGAGCACCGACATCTCTACCGCTGCGTTAATTGCGGCGGCTATAGAGAGCATCGACAAGGTCGGGCCGTTCCAGGCCAAGTTCAACCTGATGGGGATCGACGACATACGGGCCATAAAGAAAAAGGTAATTGTTGACCGCGCAAAAAAGATAGTTCAGGACTGGGCAACGCGCACAATAAGCGAGGGCGAGGAAATGCTCAAGGATGTCTATGACGCCAGCAAGCCGGGCAAGCTGACGAGCTTTGGCAAGGCGCAACTTGCTTGCGGGACAGGAGTTTTCGATTCTGACTGGATAATACTGGTTGAAGGCAGGGCCGATGTCATTAACCTGCTACGCGCAGGCTTTGACAACGCCATCGCAATAGAGGGCGCAAGGATCGATGAAACCGTGACAAAGCTCACGGACGGCAAGCGCGTCGTCGCGTTCTTGGACGGAGACAGGGCAGGTGACCTTATCCTGAAGGAGCTGCACGGATTAGTCAAGATAGATAAGGTGCTTAGGGCCCCGACAGGGAGGGAAGTCGAGGAATGTACGCCGATAGAGATAGCCGAAATTTTAAAGGATGCGATTTCAGCAGAGGTGCCATCGGCTCAGCCGGTGCATGTTCACAGCGATCGCGAGCGTGACAGAAGGCACTCGCGAAGAGATAGGGAGCGAGAGCCACGAGAGGAATACCACACACCGGTGACGCAGCACTACGATGCAGCGCCCGTGTCCGCACAGCCGTCTAAAGAGGTCATTGCCGAGGACAGCCCCGAGATACTCACTGCCATCCGCGACGTCTATCCTCAGATAAACGAGACGCTCGAAGCGGTAGTGCTTGATGGGTCTATGAACAAGCTGCTTAAGGTGCCAGTGTCAGAAGTCATCAAGAGGCTTGACAGTGCAGAGGGCGGAAAGCTGCTGGTAATTGACGGCATCGTAACCCAAAGGCTCGTAGACGCGGCCGACAAGGCAGGCATTGAATATATTGTAGGTCACAGGACAACAGACCTGAAAAAGCTGGGAGACATTCGCGTCAGGACCTTTGGGGACATTGGGATAAACAACTAGCGATAATGCCTGAGATCAAGCTCCAGCACATATTGACCATAGTGGAACTCCTCTCAAAGGGAGCCCGCCACAATTTTGTAGAAGTGACTACTACGGAGCTTGGCAAGCGCATCGGCAGGTCGCAGCAAGCGGCGTCAAAGCACCTAGTTGACTTGGAAAATTCCGGCTACATCGAGCGCGCAAAGAAGGGACAAACGTTTGCAGTTAAAGTTACGGACAAGGGGTACTCTGAAATACAGGGCCTCTTCTCTTCGCTGAGAGCCGCGCTGGAGTCCGTGCCGGCCGCTATAGATTTCGAGGGAAACGTGGTTTCAGGAATGGGCGAGGGGGCTTACTACATGTCGCTTGAAGGCTATAGAAGGCAATTCAAGGAAAAACTGGGCTACGAGCCGTACGCTGGCACGCTCAACGTCAGGCTTATCAACCAGATTTCCATGAACGCCCGGCGCGAACTTGGCAAGCATCCGTCGGTATTCATCAACGGCTTCAGTGACGGCACGCGAACTTATGGCTGGGTCAAGTGTTATAGAGCTGTGATCAACGATGGCACGGTGGACAAGGCCGCTGTGCTGGTGTTGGAGCGGACGCATTATGACGACAGCATGCTCGAAGTGATAGCGCCGGAGTCTATCAAACAAAAAACAGGTATTAAAAACGGAGACAAGGTAAAGGTGCAGGTGCAGCTGGTTTAGATGCGATAGATCGAGTCGCCTAGCTCTTTTTTCATCTTCGAACTCTTGGAGCCAGGTATTGGGGTTGACAGCCTTATCACGTGCACGTTAAGATTTCGCTTTTTGCAGTTCTCGGCGATCTCTTTTTCACTATGTGCTTGATCGTAGCCAAGTGCAATAACGTTGGGTTTGACGTATTCTACCGTGTCGTAAAGCGTGCCCTCCCTGCCGATCAGGACAAGATCGACAAAGTTGAGGGAAGCAACCAGCTCCTTGCGGAGACTTTCATCGTGGTAGATCTTTCTATCCTTCTTTATCTTCTGCGCTGTCGACTGCCTTGCGACAATCACTACAAGGACATCCCCCTCTGCCTTTGCAGCCTTGAGCGTGTGGATGTGGCCAGGGTGGATAAGATCAAACACTCCTCCTACGAGCACCACTTTAAGCGCGTCCCGACCGATAAACGTCAACTTGTTTGGGTCGGACTTTTCAATAAGCCCGATCTTGACAAGATGGCCTACGCTGGAATTGAACGATTCTTTGCTAAGCGGCAGCCTTGCCTTGAGCCTGTCATATGCCGGAACCGAAACGTCCAATGCGCTTGCATAGAGCGCGGAAAGAACGGCCTTGTCCAAAGGATCCATCTATCGATCTCCACTACGAGGCAATAGCGAAAACATGGGTGATCTGCTAATGCTATAAATGCTACGTCCGGCAATTGTGATCATTGTCGTCGCCAGCCGACATAAAGAAGAGGCTCGAACAGAATTGGATACAGTTTATCAAAGCAAATTCCGTCAAGTTTGCTCTCGACGCCATTGACGGTTCGAGTCCACCATCTGTATTTGTCGGTCGCTATGGCTATCCAAAGGTCAGGATGGGCCCCATGATTACACCACTGCATGGTGACACAACTATATTTGACAGGACCGAGCTGTGGGCCGGTAAGAGCATCGAAGAGATTGCAAATTACCGACTGTCGCTTGTTAGGGGCGTGTTCACCATTAATGTGCAAGACACTTCTGGTCGCTATCTGGAAAGTATGCAGGAACTGGCAATGTCAGAGAGCCCCGCCGAAAGCGAAGCGACGTTTGAAAAAAAGCCATTTGCAGACATTGAGCTGGAAAAAGAAGTCAGGTTCAACACCGAAACCGCGCCCTTTGGCCCGGCCGCGCCCCTGAAGACATTCAAGGCATCATCACTTTCTGCCGACCAGCGGATCGAGGCAGCTCACTATGACACTGACCTGCGCGCTTCTGACGCGATCATGGAACTGTACTCGCGCGGAGTGGAAACGAGTAGCATACACAGGGTGTTCAGCGTCGGGATGCTTGGGCTGAAAAAGAACCGCAAGCTGGTACCAACACGGTGGAGCATATCAGCGACTGACGACACTATTTCAAGCAGGCTTGCAAAGAAGAACGAGGCAAACCCTTCGATTGATCTGTTTGAGGTAACGCAGTATTCCCACCTTGCAAACTATTATTCTATAATACTAATACCTGACGATGTGTGGAGCTTCGAAATGATCGAGTCATGGTTCACGAGCAACGGGCAGATCGCGACAGGCAGCGACTACGAAGACGCAAGGGGACTTGACCGCTACCCTACGATCGCTGGTGCGTATTTCGCGGCACGCCTTGCAGTGGCTGAGCATCTGGCGCGCAGGCGCAGAAAGGCAGCAGCCATTGTGCTTCGTGAAATACATCCCGAGTACGTCATGCCGCTTGGAGTTTGGCAGATAAGGGAAGGCGTGCGGGAAGCGCTAAAAAAACCATCTCAGCAATTTGAAAGTCTTGACCACGCAATATCGATTGCCAGCGCCGGCATGTCGGTGTCAGGGCAAGAGATTGCGCGCAAGAGCAAACTATGGCTTGCCTTCAAACACTACACAAGAATTACTGATTTCACGTAATTCCCAAAGGGTCATATACCAGCGTTGCCAAACTTTGCTGGGATGAGCGAGGCCCTTCCTGAAGGCGTGAAGTATGTCGTTCCAATCAAACAGGTAGAAAAACCGATCAAAATGACTGATCAGGCCAAAAGCGAGCTCCAGAGTTCTGGCATGATGGATGAAAAAGGCAAGCTAAAGATCAAGGGTGTAAGCCCAAAAATGGTTAAGCGCATGAAATTGGAAGCGGTTGATTGTCCTGTGCTGAAACAGGAGATCGGGTTCCTTCAGTGCTACGTCTGCCCAAATTTTTTCAGCAGACCAGTTGGCAAAGTCTTCTGCAAGGGCAATCCACTGTAAAGATACATTCTTTCACGCCTTGATTAGTAAATTTCAAACAACACCTGTTGCTAGATGATGCCATTCACGTCTCCGGCCTGCTGCCTCAATAAGGCGATCTTTGGATAAGGCTGCAAGCCGCCGGTTGTACAATAAACTTCATAAATCCTATTCGTTGTGCAATTGTCAAGCGTGAGTTCATCTGGCATAGACACCAAAAAGAGCGAAGATTTCAGCGAGTGGTACACTCAGGTAGTCCTCAAGGCCGGGCTTGCCGACTATGCCCCTGTCAAGGGGTTTATTGTCCTGCCGCCCTACGGCTACGCAATATGGGAGTCGATAAGGGACATACTCGACAAGCGCTTCAAGGAGACAGGCCACCAAAATGGCTTTCTGCCCGTGCTGATACCGGAAAGCCTCCTTTCAAAGGAAGAGGCCCACTTTGCAGGCTTTACGCCCGAAGTATTCTGGGTCACAAAGGCCGGCGACAACGACATTGGAGAAAAGCTGGCGCTTAGGCCGACTTCTGAGACACTCGCGTACTCCGTATTTGCAAAGTGGATAACGAGCTATCGAGATTTGCCACTAAAGATCAACTTTTGGAACACAGCACTTAGGGCAGAGATAAAGGCTACCAAGCCTTTCATCAGGACGTCAGAATTTCTCTGGCAGGAAGGGCACACTGTGCATGCTACAGAAGAGGAGGCAGAGAAGGAGGTTATGACGATTCTTGACATTTACAAAGACCTGATAGAGAACTACCTCGCGATACCGACAATAACAGGCTACAAGAGCGACAGGGAAAGGTTTGTCGGCGCAAAATACACTACGACGCTTGAAGGATTGATGGCGGACGGCAGAGCGCTTCAGATGGGGACATCTCACCATCTGGGGCAGAACTTTTCGAAGCCATTTGACATAAAATATCTGGGTAGAGACACCAAGCAGCACTTTGCGTGGCAGACCTCGTGGGGCGTTTCGTGGCGCCTCATAGGAGCGCTCATAATGGTTCATGGCGACGACAAGGGGCTGGTCTTGCCGCCGCAAGTCGCGCCAATACAGGTTGTAATAGTGCCCATACACAAGGACAATGATGCCAAGCTGGTGAAGGACAATGGTGCTGAAATAGAATCAGAATTAAAGCGCGCCGGCGTCCGGGCCTATATGGACGGGCGCGACGAATACACTTCTGGTTGGAAGTTCAACGAATGGGAGATGAAGGGCGTGCCGCTGCGCATAAACATCGGGCCGCGAGACATTGAAAAGGGGCAGGCTGAGTTTGTCAGGCGCGACACGAAAGAGAAGATGCAAGGTGATCGTGCAGAATTGGTAGACACTACAAATATGCTGCTAGTCAAGATACAGGAGAACCTTCTTTCAAGGGCAAGGGCGTTTCTAAATGAAAACATTTCCAGACTAGATTCTTATAACGAATTCAAGTCGATAATCGAACGCAAGGGTGGATTTGTCATGGCTGGCTGGTGCGAACGAGAAGAATGTGAAGAAACGATAAAAGAAGATACAGGGGCAGACATTAGGGTAATACCATTTGAGCAGAATGACAGGCCTACCAAATGCATCTACTGCGGGCGGGAGAGCAAGAAGGCAGCAATATTTGCAAGAGCATACTGAGCGGAGTTAGCAATTGGTCACAAGCATTGAAGACCTATTCCCTTTTGATCCTGAGCTGGGGTATCTGGGCATTCTTTTGGTCAGCTTTGTCTTTAGCATCATCCCGTTCGTTCCAGTCCCTTACTTTCCCCTCCTGATAACCGCCACATTTAACCCAAGGTTTGATCCAAATATCATTGCACTTTCAAGCGCAATCGGAGCAGTCTTGGCAAAAACAGTGATCTTCCTCGTCAGCTATTACGGCCGGAAGATACTGAGCGACAAGACTAAGAAGAGAATGCTGCCCTTGCAAAAGCTGGTTAGCAGGTACGGATGGCCGGGTGCGTTTGCAGCCGCTTTGACCCCTATTCCAGACGACCTTGTGTACATTCCTCTTGGGCTTGCCAAGTACAGCCCCTGGAAGTTTGCAGTCGCTACGTTTGCAGGCAAGCTTGCAATGAATGAAGCAATAGTGTGGGGTTCGGTGTACCTTGGGAGACCTCTTGTTGAGCGTCTGGTAGCAGAATCGACCGGCAACGACACGACACTCATCATAGCTGCAGTGGCAAGCATCGCAGTCCTTGGAGTGACAATATACTACTCCCTCAGGATAGACTGGGGCAAGATAATTGGAAGGTGGTTCCCATGGGCGTTAGAAGATGGTGACGATGAAAAGAAAGACGACGACAATTACAAGAAAGAGCCCTAGTCAATCTTTCTGTCCGATTCGACCCCACGCTTTAATTCCAGCTCGATATAGTCGTCATTTATGCCCATCACGCAGTCAGTGACCACCGCCTTAACAGTCTGGAAATGTATCCTGCCCTGTGGTATCTTGTTCTCTCTTTGCATTGCAATCAATCGCGCTTCAAGCCCGCTTTTGTGGTCGTCGCACACCACTGCAAGCATGTATTCGCCTTCCGGTGATTTCACCGACACGACGTGTGAGGGCGCCAGCTTGCACTCCTGTCCGTCAACCTTGGCACAACAACGCTCAGGCAAAAGCATGACTTTGCTGTTGCAAGCAAAGCAATATAACAATAACTGAACTTTGATTTATAAAACGGAAGAATCTTTCTTTTGTCAGTATATGGGTAGTAGAAGG
>CBQWHN010000042.1:0-9033 GCA_967728685.1 uncultured Nitrososphaera sp. | reverse complement strand
GAGATTCTGGCAAAAATTCTTCACCCCGAGGTCTCACGGCACATCAGGATCTTGAAAGGTTCCTACAAGAGAATATCAGCTACTGCCACTGTCTCATAGGCAACTTTTCCACCATTCTTAGTTTTGTAGAGTCATAAGCTAACGAAAACCCCCCACATTTGATGCGCATTAGGATCGATTTAGCCACATGACTTGCTCGGTCCAAGCTCTTTGAATTACATGCAAATATTCATGTCCATGAAAAGTTTTACAGAACATTCCACCGTAACGCTATATTATGTCATATTTTCGAATGATCATATGAAGACCAGAAGCCGAACAGATATTGCAGCACAGATATTGCAGGCAGCTAGCGAAAGCATTACGAGAACGTCTGCAATGTACAACGCGTTTGTAAGCTATGACCAACTAAAAGAATACCTTACAAATTTGACAGAAAACGGACTTCTCAGATATGATCGTCAATTGCAGACATATAGAACTACAGAAAAAGGTCTGATGTTTGTTAGGGCATACCATGACCCAGAAAAACATCTGATTAAGATACCACAATAGCTACTGTGGTTGGTATAGCTTCCTACGAACAGTCTACATGTTTTTAGAGCATTCAGGCTAACAACTTAGCCTCCCGAATTTGGCTCAATCACGTTCTACTATCTTACAGAATATTTGTATGGAAAATTTTATTATGGTCCAACCATTTTGTCTGTCATGTCAAGCCGTTATAAAATAATGGTCATTGACGATGAATTTGATATCCTGCAAATCCTAAGAAGGTATTTAGAAAAATGGAGTTTTAGCGTTGTTACTTTTAGCAACCCTCTCCTTGCGTTGCAACAATTCAAAGACGACCCCAACGCATACTCTGTCGTCCTACTCGATATTCGAATGCCAGAGTTAAGCGGTGTCGCTTTGGCTGCGATGATGCAAAAGGTAAAGCCAGATGTGAAGCTAATCATAATGACCGCCTTTGAAATATTTGCAGATGACCTAAAGTTCAGTTTACCATTGATTAAAACCAATAATATTTTGCGCAAACCTTTCAAGCTTATCGAGATATGCACGGCTGTAAAGAAACAGTTGCAAATCACACACTAAGAAAATAGACGTTCGAATTCATGCTTCTGTTTACGTATCGACTAGGATTTTCACTCTATGTATTCAGCGTGACCAGTCATGCTCTTATGGTTCAAACCAAGATCGAAGAACCGTATGTCAAAAAGCACAAGACAATTCAATGAAACATGAGAATATCTTCTACTAGTGGCCAGCATTGTTGGAGAAAATAGCTCAATAAGTTGCACACTGTATTTCTTTAGTCCAAACATGTAACAAGGGGCTATGAGCACATTACAACTCGAACAAGAAAAGGTATGTAGCTGCTGTGAGAATGGCGAAATGGGTCTTTTTGCGGAGTTCAATAGCAAATTGTTATGCACTGAATGTTTTAAGAAAGAGATTGAAAACCATGTACAACTTGTTTTAAACGCAAGTAGCAACTAGAATAAACTTTACGGACCCGTCACAAAAGGTACTTGAAGAAATTACTGAGTTAGGGAAACTTCGATGTAGACATCGTCTGGAATTTTAAGGCGCATCAACTGACGGATAGCCCTGTCGTCGGCCCCGACGTCTATCACGCGTCTGTGGATCCGCATCTCGTATTTGTCGTAGGTGTTGGTCCCCTGGCCGCACGGCGACTTTCTTGTCACTACCTTTAGCTTTTTTGTTGGCAGAGGGTGAGGTCCGCGTAGCTTTATTCCTGACTTTTCCCCGATCCCCCTTATCTCGGTGCAAACACCTTCCAGCGTTGCAAGGTTTGTGCTTGTGAGTTTTATTCTTGCTGCTTGCGGCATCTAGTTCACTTACTTCTTGTTGGGGTCGTACTTTTCGATTATGCCCAAGACAACGCCTGCGCCAATTGTCGTTCCCATATCGCGGAGAGCGAACCTTCCAATCTCTGGAAAGTCCTTGAACGTCTCTATCGGAAGCGGCCTCACAGGCTTGATCCTAACTATTGCCGCGTCACCTGTCTTCAGGAATTTGGGGTTCTCTTCAGTCGTTGCGCCGGTCCTCGGGTCAATCTTGGATAAGAACGCCGAGATCGTCGCAGCTACCTGAGCGGTGTGGGCGTGGAGTACAGGGGTGTATCCCGGAGCGATTGCCGTCGGGTGGTGAATGACAATAAGACGCGCTTCGAATTCCTTTGCAACGGTTGGCGGATTGTCGGCCGGACCAATCATGTCGCCACGCTTGATCTGCTTCTTGTCAACGCCTCTGAGGTTAAAGCCAATATTATCGCCTGCTTCAGCGTAATCCATCTGAGTATGGTGAGTCTCTATGGTCTTGATTTCTCCAATAGCACCAGAAGGCATGACAATTACTTTATCGTTTGCCTTCATCTTGCCTGTTTCGATCCTGCCGACGGGCACGGTTCCGACGCCTGTGATTGAATAGACGTCCTGTATTGGGACTCTCAGTGGCTTGCCAATTGGCTTCTCCGGTGGCTCGAGGGTATCCAGCGCCTCGGCAAGGGTCGGCCCCTTGTACCATGGCATGTTTGTTGACTTCTTTACCAAGTTGTCTCCTTTCCATCCAGAGATCGGGACGAAGTTAATCTTGGCAGTGTTGAAGCCAACAAGTTTCAACATCTTTTCTGCAGCATCCTTTGCTTCCTTGAAGCGTGTTTCAGAGTACCCAGCATCATCCATCTTGTTAAGCGCTACAATGAGCTGGTTGACGCCAAGGGTCCTCGCAAGGAATGCGTGCTCTCTTCCCTGACCTCCCGACTCAAGTGCTGCTTCCATTTCGCCAGGCTTGACAGAGATCACCAGAACGGCGGCGTCAGCCTCCGATGCGCCTGTGATCATGTTCTTGATAAAGTCCCTGTGTCCCGGGGCGTCGATCAAGGTATAGAAATACTTTGGCGTTTCAAACTTTTGAAAAGCGAGAACTATGGTGATGCCCCTATCGCGCTCGTCCTTGATGCTGTCCAGCACCCAAGCGTACTTGAACGTATCACCCTTACCTGTTGCTTCAGATTCCTTGGCGTATGCATCGATTGTCCTCTGGTCGATGGCACCCATATCAACCAGTAAATGACCTACAGTAGTTGATTTACCATTATCGACGTGACCTACAACCACTAGGTTCATGTGTGGCTTTTTGCTAGCGCTCATACAGCATGGACGCTCCATGGGCTTTATTTGTATTTCGCCCGTGATCGGTTTGAAAATTGAACCCTCTCAATGACTGATCCTTTGTACAACTTTGGCGTTTCAGTCATCTCTAACAAGTTATCGGAAAAGTTTTAAACCAAAGGTCGCGAGTTTGTCTCAGTATGCGGATCACAGTTAGCGCAATCAAGGCCGACATCGGAGGAATCGGAGGCCACACATGCCCCAGCGAAAAACTCCTCGAGACCGTCAAAAATTTTGTTTCAAGAAACGCAAAGGGATTGCTAATCGATCATTATATCGGGTATACCGGTGATGACATACACATCATAATGGCCCACAAGCGCGGCGTGGATGACGAAAAGATCCACAAGCTGGCGTGGGACGCGTTTACAGAAGGAACAAAGGCAGCAAAGCACCAGGGCTTGTACGGCGCCGGGCAGGACCTGCTCAAGGATTCGTTCTCCGGCAACGTAAAGGGCATGGGGCCAGGAGTTGCAGAAATTGAAATGGACGAGCGCCCAAGCGAGGTGTTTTGCATATTTGCCGCTGATAAAACAGAGCCGGGCGCCTTCAACTTTCCGCTATGGCGCATGTTCGTAGACGCCGGCAGTAACACGGGTATCTTGATAAATGAGCACCTTGCGGAAGGTGTGATTTTCAGGATAATGGATGTGATGACGGGCAAGGTAGCCGAGTTGAAAATGTGGCAGGACAAAGCCGAGCTTGAAGCGGCCTTGATGTACCCCGGCCGCTTTGTAGTGCACTCGGTAATGTCCTCTGATAGCAGTGACCACATAGTGTCGGCGTCGACCGATAGGCTGCACAACATCGCCGGCACATACGTCGGCAAGGACGACCCCATTGCAATTGTTAGGACGCAAAAGAACTTTCCGGCCACTGAGGAGGCTGGTAGCGCATTCAACGAGCCTCACTATGTAGCCGGCAACACTAGGGGCAGCCACCACATGCCTCTCATGCCAGTCAAGCTCAATTCTGCCGCAAGCCTAAACTATTCTATTCCGATTGTTTCATGCCTCCTATTTAGCATGCATGACGGCAAGCTCACAGGGCCGCATGATGGCTTTGGCACCGCGGACTGGGACCTCCAGAGAATGCGGGCAGCTGAACGCGCGATGATAATGCGCAACCAGGGCTTTATCCACCCAGCCACGCTTGTCCCTGACGAGCTGGAATACAACAAGGGCTACGAGGCAAGGATGTCAAAGCTTCAGAGCAAGTTCAGGAACCTTGAAGACATCATGAACAGCAAGTCAAAGGTGGCGGCTAAATCTAAAGCTGGCAGCAAGCGTTGAAGCGGCCTCTAATCATCAATTTCAAAAATTACACTGAAGTGTCAGGGGAGAAGGCAGTAAAGCTCGCCAAGGCCGCGCAAGCAGTCGCAAAAAAAATAAAAGTCGAAATAGTGGTCGCGCCCCCGCAGCCTGCACTGGCAACAGTTGCCAAAAAAGTCAGAATGCCAGTGATATGCCAGCACGTGGACGACGAAAAGGTCGGCTCTAGTACAGGCTACTTCATTCCCGAAATCGCGAAGTCGTACGGTGCCGTTGGTTCGCTGATAAACCACAGCGAACACCGTGTCGAGATGAAGCATATCGCTAACCTGGTGGAGCGCTTGCGCAAGCTGGGCATGAGCTCGATAGTATGCGCCCGCGAGCCATGGGAGGTCATGGAGGTATCAGCCTTCCAACCGGATTTCATCGCTATCGAGCCGCCAGAGCTCATAGGGACAGGCCGGGCGGTGTCAAAGGAAAACCCTGCGATAATAACAAAATCAATAGAAGCAGCAGGCTCACGCTCGAAGGTCATCTGCGGCGCCGGAATCACAGGCAAGGGAGATGTTGCTAAGGCGATGGAGTTGGGCTCCCACGGCATATTGGTGGCAAGCGGCATAATCAAGGCGGGCTCATGGCCCGGCAAGATAGCAGAGCTTGCAGCCGGAATGAAATAATTATTCTGCCAGAGTAGTCAGCCTGCTAGTTCTTGCAAATCATGATACTTGGTTTTGCTGCAACGTTCAGCCCTGTTGCTGCCGCTGTCTACGTATCGTGTTTTCAATGAACAACTCTCCAGCCCTGTAGGAGCTCCGGACAAGCGGTCCCGCCACAACATAGACGAATCCCAGTTTTTCCGCGTTTTCCTTGTATAAATTGAATTTTTCTGGTGTGATGTACTGCTTTACTGGTAGATGACGGCTAGTTGGCTGGAGATACTGACCAATAGTGATTATGTCAACCCGAGCTGACTTCAAGTCCTTAACTGTTTGCATAACTTCTTCTTCACTTTCGCCGAGCCCAAGCATTATTGAAGACTTTGTGTAGATCCTGCGACTGATACCTTTTATCATTTTCAGAACATGTAATGACTGCTCATAGGTTGCCCGTGGGTCTCTGACCATTGGCGAAAGCCGACTTATAGTTTCAATATTATGGCTTATGACTTCTGGCCCTGCATCTGTTACTTTTTTTATGGAGTCGTGGCTACCCCGGAAATCCGGAATAAGTGGTTCAATTATTGTTTCAGGGCACTGCATTTTGATTGCCTTTATTGTTCTTGCGATATGCTCCGCTCCTCCATCATGTAGATCATCCCTGCAGACAGAGGTTATCACGACATAGCTCAATCCCCACTTTTTAATTGCCTTTGCGACCCTCTCGGGCTCTTCCGGGTCAAGATATAGTGGTCTGCCGCTGGCGACGGAGCAGAATCTGCACCCTCTGGTGCATATGTCTCCCATAATCATAATGGTAGCTGTTCCCCCTGCCCAGCATTCGGAAATGTTGGGACATCTGGCCTCTTCACAGATTGTGTGAAGCTCTAACGATGCAAGAGTTTGTTTAACGCTTACGAAATTTTCTCCAGATGGGACCCTGATGCGAAGCCATTCAGGTTTTCTTGCGAGTTCCACCATCCTAACGATTTACCAGAGCAATATGCTCAATAATAAGGATTCATCTTAGAGATGGAGTGCGAACCCCGTTCTATGATACCCATAAATCTCTTGGCGCAAAAATCGTAGATTTTCATGGATGGGAAATGCCCCTCCAATACTCTGGGATCGTGGATGAGCATATCAACGTCAGGACTACTGCCGGTCTGTTTGACGTCTCTCACATGGGAAGATTTGAAATTAAAGGACCCGATTCTTTCGCCTGCCTGCAAAAGCTGATAACAAATGATCTTGCAAAGCTGGCCGACTGTCAAGCGCTATATTCTCCTATGTGCTACGAAGACGGCGGCATAGTTGACGATATAATCGCCTACAGGCTCGCACATAATCGCTTTATCGTTGTAGTCAATGCTTCGAATAGGAGCAAGGATTTTGACTGGATTGTCAAGCATTCGCAGTCAGCACAAGTAGAGGACGTAAGTGACAGAACCAGCTTGCTTGCGCTGCAGGGTCCGCGGGCTTGCGATGCTCTGCAGAATTTGGTGGAACCTGATCTGCAGTCTGTCAAACCATTCAATCTCGTCCACGCCAGTATCGATGGAATAGAATGCATGATATCAAGGACTGGCTATACAGGAGAAGACGGATTTGAAATATTTTTTGATTCTTCAAAAATACAAATCTGGGACAAACTGATGCGGCATGCCGAAACGTTTGGAATAAAACCCACCGGATTGGGCGCGCGGGACACGCTGAGGCTAGAAGCAGGCCTGATGCTTTATGGAAACGACATGGACGAAAATACCACTCCACTGGAAGTTCCATTGAAATGGACGGTCAGCTTTGATAAAGAAGAGTTCACAGGCAAAAAGGCGCTAATCGACACCCGTCCTTCGAGAAAGCTTGTTGGTTTTGAAGTGTTAGAAAAGAGGATAGCAAGGCACGGCAACAAGGTGTTTGTGGATGGCTTGGAGGTGGGCTTCGTGACAAGCGGCAGTTTTTCGCCTACCCTTAGAAAATCCATCGGGTTTTGCCTTGTAACTCCCAACGTTTTGCAGGGTAAATCAATTCAAATTGACATTGGGGGCAAGCGCTATGAAGCAAAAGTTACAGGCACTAGGTTCTACAAGCGCAAATAAGTTTTTGCTTGCGGTTGCATAATTTTTTTACCGGACAAATGGAATTGAGTAGAGATAAGGTTTTATATTTCTCGCTAAGAGACGGCTTGTGCCAGAATTTAAATTCACGGAGGAACATGAATGGGTCATGATAAAGGATGGAATGGCGATAATTGGAATTTCTGATTTTGCTCAGAAACAACTCGGTGACATAGTTTCAATAGAATTGCCAAAAGTCGGCAGCGTCTTTACACAGATGCAGACGATGGCCATAGTAGATTCTGTAAAAGCTTCTTCCGACATATACACTCCTGTTAGTGGAGAGGTCGTAGAGGTCAACGAAGAGTTAGTTGGAAAACCTGAAATAATAAACCAGTCTCCATACAATCTCGGATGGATCGTAAAGATCAACCCATCGAATATGAAGGAACTTGATAGTTTAATGACCAAGGAGCAGTATGACAGGCATGTTGGCGAAATAAAATAGAGGGAAACCGATGGACTACATCCCCACGACCGAAAAAGACAGGAAAGAAATGCTGAACTTAATTGGAGTAGGTTCTATAAATGATTTAGTCAGCGAATTCAATCCTGTCTTAACCAGCAAACTCGAGCTGCCCAAGCCCAAGAGTGAGCTTGAGCTGATACAGCATATGAAGGGTCTTGCACAGAAAAACAAGGTCCTGCGATGCTTTGCCGGGGCAGGATCTTACAATCACTATATACCGTCAGTTATTGGCCATCTCCTGACAAGGGGGGATCTCTTTACAGGATACACGCCTTACCAAGCTGAAATTAGCCAAGGTACTTTGCAGGCCATGTACGAATTCCAATCCTTCATGTGTCTACTTACGGGAATGGATGTCGCGAATGCCTCATTGTACGAGGGCTCGTCTGCTCTGGCTGAAGCGGCCATGCTTTCCTGCTCCTACACCGGAAGAAACCATATTTTTGTAAAGGGAGGGCTGCATCCGCAGTATTTGGAAGTATTGAAAACATACTGCGAAGGGGCCGAACTTGTCCTTACCGACAGAGTCGATAGCAACACTGCTTGTGTAATAGCCCAAAACCCTGATTTTTACGGCAACGTAGAGAACCTGCAACACTTGTCTGAACAAGCTCATCGGGTGGGCGCGCTATTTGTTGCCTGCGTCGTCGAGCCAACTTCCCTTGCAGTACTCGAACCTCCCGGTAATTATGGCGCTGATATTGTGGCAGGCGAAGGACAATCATTTGGCATACCGTTAAGCTTTGGTGGTCCCTACCTTGGATTTATGGCCGTTAAGAGCTTTTTGCTCAAAAAGCTCCCTGGCAGGATATGCGGAATGACCACGGATTCAAGGGGCAACAGGGGCTTCGTGCTTACCTTTCAGGCGCGGGAGCAGCACATTAGAAGAGAAAGGGCCACAAGCAACATTACAACAAATCAGGCCCTAATGGCTCTGGCCTCAACTATTTATCTGGCTCTCATGGGCAGGAGCGGCTTGACAAGAGTTGCCAAGCTCTCTTATGCCAGAGCTCATCTGCTGAACGGGAAATTGGCAGAGCTGGGCTTTAAGAATATGAACAGCAAGCCATTCTACAACGAGTTTGTCGTAAACGTGCCGGGATCTGCAGAAGCCCTTACTTCAAAGCTGCTTGAAAAAGGGATACTAGGAGGAGTAAATCTTGGCGAAAACGATCTGTTGGTTTGCTGTACTGAAATGAATTCTGTGCAGGACATCGATGATTTTGTTTCTGTCGCAGCAGGTGATTAAGATGAAAATAATATTTGAATATGAAGAAGAAAACTCGAAGCACCTTCAGGACGAAGATATCTGTATCGAGC
>CBQWHN010000041.1:0-9141 GCA_967728685.1 uncultured Nitrososphaera sp. | reverse complement strand
AGGGCATACTCGTAAAACTTTTCCTTTCAAGAAGGTTAATGTCAGATATCGACACACCCGAAGATGCAATGCAGCTCTCAAAAGAAGCCGGCTCGGGCAAGACTCTTCAGTTTATCAAGTCGCGACTCGGTAAATTCTAGATGGGCTCCAGCGTTCATGGCAAATGACCCTTGCCATGAAACTGTATGACAAGATGGAGAGTCTCATCTTCGATACGCCATCGACATATTGCGACTCACCGTCAGAAACAACCTATCCCTTCCACGATCAGGGACATGAAGAGCATCAGCGCAAATACCTTCCAGTCGAGCAAGCGTGCAATACTACTGCTTGCTGGACTTAAATATCTGCAGATTATAGACGCAACGTGCATCCCGACCTTCTTGTCAAGGCGCTTGCTGCAGTAGAACCAAAAACCACACTTGAAAAATTCTGTGCGGTGTCGGGAATAGCAAGCAGATCTGTCGCAAAAAGCCTCCTGCATTTTCTGGCTTCCAATAATGTTGGTACAATTAATAAGAATGAGATAGAATTTACAGGCTCTGATAGGCTCTACGCAGCGATGCTTGCGCTACAGAAGGGATGTGACATAGAGCAGGTGTCACAGCACCTTTCATGGAAGGACTTTGAAAAGCTCGCGTCTGAGATACTCATGTCATTTGGGTACAGGACACGAACTAATGTGCAGCTGACAAAGCCGCGCATGGAGATTGATGTGGTTGGAATCAGCTCAGCCTTTGCCATTGCTGTTGACTGCAAACACTGGAAGCGGAGCAGCCTGTCCACAATGTCGGGCTTTTCAAGAAAACAGGCCGCAAGGGCCGAGCGACTTCTTAAGGGTGATAGAAGGATAACTATGGCCGTGCCAGTGATAATGACGCTTCATACAGAGTCTGTGAAAGTCGCTGGTGGAGTTCCTGTGGTGCCTGTGCACAAATTCAAGACGTTTGTCATGGACGTAAAGGGCTTCTTGCCAGAAATTTACGTAGCAGGCTAAGACAGAACGAGCATCGCGATGTAGGTCGCAACAGTAATCGCGACAAAGGTTTTCGTTATGCTCATCGACCTGTCAAGCGCGCTGGAATAATCCTCAAACTGTTTTTGGCCCATTACCTTGATGGTCGATTGTGCGGCGGTTAGCTCAAACATTGAGCTGGCTGCGCGCTCGGCAGCCTTGGCACAGAGTTCGCTGTATGCCTCCGCAATGTCATCTGCGCTGCTGTTGGTCCCAAGGGGGAAGTATCCTTCGCGAGTCCTCTTGCCAGAAGTAGAGTGGGTGTCTGAAGAGCATAGCTCTAGGAGACTGAAGTTTCCACTTGCCTTTGATACAACGTGGTTGCGTAGCCTGTTCTCCATGTTGTTCGAGTCAGCCCATCCTATGGCATAGTTCTTGCCATTTGCGCTGATGACCAGCACGGCAAAACCAGCCTGGCCGAGCTCGCCTTCCAAATCAGGCATACGTGAAACATCGTCCTGGCCGGCAAACCCAATGCTGAACTTGTGTTGTTCCTGCTTTCTAAGCTGCTCAAGGCATAGCTTTGCAGAAGCGACAAGGTCGTCCCTGTCAGAGTCGGCCAGATGTTTACCCATGGCATTGTGGCAGTCGACGACAAGCACGTCTGAAAACCCGAGGCCGATTCCAAATGACTCCAGTTCCATGCGCACACTTTGTGGAACATCCTCCATGCCTTTTGGAGAAAGCGACAGCATTACAACTGCAGCGTTGCCAAAAGCGATCCCCGTTGAAGTGGAATTGTTAATTCTGATCTGCGCCGGCACACTGCACGTATCGCCTCTTTCCACCACTGTCCGATTGGCGAGTTCGTTTACGTACCTGTCGACCTCCTTCTTTGAAGGTATGTTGAGCGAATGATCCGAAACGCTGTGCATGACAATGGCTTTTTTGTTGAACGTTTCATGCAGCACATAGGGCAAGTTACTCCCGCCCACGGTGCTGAAAGGCCCAGGGTGAACGTCTGGTAAGATGATAGTCGCCAGGCTGCCAAACTGGATGATCTTTGTCGAAACAATGTCGTCGTGTGCTTTTGCCTCAGTAAATTCTTCCATCTTGTCGACTCTATTCTCAGTCCATGCAGCAATGAAAGCCTGCAAAACGCCGAAAGTGCTCCTTATTTCCGGCCTTCCAGCCCTGTCAGCAAGTACCGTCCAGAAAATTCCAAGAGCCACAAATGCTGCTCCGAAGGCAAGGCCGGTCGAGCTGAACGCAAGCGAATGGTACGACGGATAAACGAATGCGAATAGAAAGATCAGTGGCTGGATGAAAGATACCGCTATCGCCCTGCCGGTACCGGCCCCAAAGACTGAAGTGAATATCCCTATTCTGAGGCCGACTGCGAGTAGCATCCCTGCCACAATGTAGTCCACTCCAGGCTGCTTGCCAAAAACTATATCCGCGGCAACTCCAAGAAGCACTGTCAGCGCCCATAACCCGTTCGCAAACGCGGATACATGCGCTACTTTTGACAGCTTGTTTACAGGCGTCCCATGGAGTGCCAAATAGTCAAGAAAGTGCGAACCAATAAGCGCAGCAATGCCAAGCGGAAGGTAGAATGCAAGCCCATCTGCGCCGGCTTGAAGATGGTAAAGGTGAGAAACAACAAGAACGACTACCGCGCATCCGAGCCAGATGGCATAGGATACCTTGGAAGATGATGGTCCAAAGGTAGTAAAAGACCAACGTCTATGAATGTTCGATACATCATCTTGGCCGGGCGCGAACATCGGCGGTCAACCGACAGGGAATAAGATCCTTATCAGAATCGATGCCCCGATTACTGCGCCGGTTATGCTCAGTACAATCTCGGGTTTGATCTTTATGCCCCTTGTCTCGTCCTCAAAGAACCTCAAAAGACCGGCGCTTGAAGCCGGCAGCGGAGCATTCCTTTTCTTGCTGCTCATCGAATGCAGATTGTTTTCAAGCGCTTAAATACATTCCGCTAGTTAACGGAGCAAGCTCTTTGTCTTTTCCAGAATCCTGAGATAGCTCTCGAGAACATCTGCCTTTTGCTTCTGCGCCGAAATCTCGGTTTCAGACCTTATCTCTGCCGCGAGTAGCCCAATCTTTTCTTCGATAAGTAAAGCGGCAGATGCGAGTCCTGAGGAACCTTGCGCCTGCGCCGGTTCTTGAGGCTCTGTCTTCTGTGTGAGACCGGCCTTTTCCTCGTTGCCACAGTTGATGCAGGTAGTCTTATCCGCAAAGCGTACCTGGACTCCTCCGCACATTGGGCACGCTTCGCTTGTCAGGGTGCCTCCCTTTACAAGCAGCGAAGCGGCTGACCTGATCCTTCCAGCGTTTTCTTCCGATGACATGTCAGGTTATAGACGGCCGACAGATTTCTTCTTTGTGCTTGAAGCATGAGACAATAAGGCTTAATAATAGGAGTTGGGAAAAATGTGTTACTCGATGGCGGTTATTTGCAAAAAGTGCGGTCTCCCGGACGACCTATGTGCCTGCGGGGAACTAGATAAAGAAGACGCGCGAATCGTTGTCCGCCTTGAAACAAGAAGATTTTCCAAAAAAACAACTCTTATTGAAGGCATCAATCCAAAGCAGAGCGACATGCATAAAATTGTCAAAGAGCTGAAAAGCACTTTTGCATGTGGTGGGACAGCAAAGGACACTTTTATCATGCTTCAGGGAGACCACCGCGATGACGTCAAGGGATACCTAGTTAAGATGGGCTTTAACGAAGAAGCGATCGAAGTCCAGTAACCGTTCTGTAGAACTAACATTAATATTTTCACAAGAAGGCATTTAAACCGGCCGGTTCAGAGTTTGATTGGTGCACAAGAATTTTCGCCGACAGCGAAGGCTGGAGAGTCGCCTTGACGAAACAGTAAGAATCGCATCCATTGTGCAGAAGGGAATGGCAAGAGGAAGGTCCAGCTATGTTGAAATGCGAGCGCTTGACAGGCTAACCAAGCACAACATCAAGACCAGAGTGGGCGCGATCAAAAAGTCGCTAAAACTAAACGCGGAGCTTGACGATCTGTTGGCTAAAATCCCGCAGGCAGTATCAGACGGCTACACACGGGTGCTGACTCCAAATGGCATCGTCAGGGAGAGCGAGCTTGACCGTCTGCTGTCAATTGATGCGGAGATTGTGACATGTCTTGGGATGCTCGAGTCGGAAAAATTGCAGAAATTGCGTGATGTTGTCGAAACGCTAAAGCAAGTTGTGGAAGAAAGAAAGAAGTTGGTAGACTCCCTCAAAGCCTGAGGTGGGTCTTGAGTCCCTTGTAGCGGTTCCTGATCGTTACCTCTGTAACGCCTGCTGCTTCCGCCACGTCTTTCTGGGTCTTGTTCTCGCCGTTCATAACGCAGGCAACATAGAGCGCTGCTGCCGCCAGACCCATTGGATCCTTACCGGCCGATATTTTGCCCTCTTCTGCCTTTTTGAGAATTTCAAGCGCCTTGCGTTTTGTCTTCTCTGACAGGCCCGCCTTGCTTGCGATCCTAGCGACACATTTGACGGGGTCAACAACCGGCATCTTGAGGTCCAGTTCTCTTATTAGCAATCGATAGCATCTTGCCACATCTTTTTTCTTGATGTTGCTTGCATTTGCGATGTCCTTGAGCGTTCTGGGCGTTTCAGTATCACGGCATGCTGCGTACAGAGCCGCTGCCACAAGTGCAGAAATAGAACGTCCGCGTACAAGCCCCTTCTCAAGCGCTTTTCTGTAGACATATGCTGCCTTTTCAATAACAGCATCGCCTACTGCCAGCTTGTCCTTGAGCCTGTCAAGCTCGGAAAACGCCTGCCGGAAGTTGCGGTCTACCGGCTCGTGTACCTGACTCCTACTATCCCAGGTCCTGAGCCTTTCGATCGTGCTCTTCATCGAGGCCGAAAGTGGCTTTCCTGAAGCATCTTTATCTACCGGCCCGATAATGGTCGCAAGTCCCATGTCATGCATTGCAAGTGAGGTCGGAATGCCTGCTCGGCTCCTATCTTCATGCTCTTCCTTTGAGAAGGCGCGCCATTCCGGTCCCAGCTCTTCTATCCTTTCGTTGACTACAAAACCACAGTTACCGCAAAACATTTCACCGCTGGAGTTATCTGTTACCATCGAACCTTTACCGCAACGCGGACATCGATCACCGAACATAGAGATATCTTTGACCAAATTTTTTCACCAAAACTCTTTTCGCTGCTGTTAGCAGTCTTATATTTATGTTTTATTCTAATATATAAAGTTTATGCCGATGGGTGGTTAGACACCGCTTGCAGGAATACATTTCGACATTCTAGCCGAGCTTCTCGTGTGAGCTATATCTTAAAGGCGTCCCATACCGCCCGGGCTATCTTGCGTATCTGCTCATCAGTGAAACCTTCTTTATGTAAATTCTCCTTCAAAGATTCGAAAATCTCATTCTTCCACTCGTTCAGCACGACATAGTCCGGAAAGCGGTTTTTTAGCATTGAATAGAGGAGATCGTTATTTTCTCTGGTAAAGTCCAAAGTGATTTTTGCAAGCGCAGACTCTGGATATAAAGCTCTGTTTGTATGACCTAGTGTAGACAAGTTTGTGATTGCTGGGATATGCAAGCGATAATGCTGAAAATCATTCTTGGAGACATCCCTCGTCCGCGCGACGTTCTCAAAAACCGCCCTTGCCTTCTAGCGCCTGAAGGCCTTGTATAGATCTGTCATCACATCATTTGACTTTGACGGGTCGTTGCCGGTCTCTGACGAGAAGGCGATGTTCGATTCTATAACCTTGCACTGGCTACAGTAGTACAACGAGGAAGGAAGTGCCTTATGATCATCATTAGGATGGCCGCAAGAATCGCATACCATGGTCGCTAGAAGGAAAAATTGCTTCTCATAGATATTAAATGTCGAGTAGTCGTAAAACCCTCCACACAGTGAAAGAAAAATTTACCTTGGCTTATGGCGCTTGCGCCGCTCTAGCTTGGCATACTTTTTGCTCCCCGATCTCTGAGCGCTGTAAGCATGTGTTTTCGTAATATCGCGTTTTCGCGGCATTAACAAGCTAGAATGACGCGGGTATTATATATGCTACCTTGAACACCTCGACCAGAGTATTGCCGCCATTTTAGCCAAGCGATATTATTTCGTCCAACTGCGGTAATCTTGTCTTTTTTTGTGATGATCAGGGAGACGGCGCATGAGAGTTGTCCGGCATGAGGGTAAGGCACAATCGAATCTACTAGAAGATTCTTTCTAAAGCATTATCCAAATTGGAAATTGAGCAAAAGCAATAAATTAACTAACGCAAAGCTAATAGTGAATGCAGGACAGGAACAGGATTCCGAGATGGCTTGTGGAAAACGACCCTTCATGGGAGAAATCAGTTGATTCAGACCTTGGGATGCTAAGATGGACAAAGAAAGGCACAGGGATACAGGCCACTTGCCAGCCGACAAACATGTTTTGCGAGATTGTGGGCCAGACCGACCAGGCAGGCCTGTCAGACATAGCAGCTGGCACGAGGACCGAAAGACAGGCTGCGCACGTATCAGGAGCTGGCGACATTACAAAATACCTCTCCAGCAGGTACCTGAACCCAGGGATCAACGGTCCACGCTTTGATCTGAGGAAGGCCCGCAAGTTCTAAGACTTTTTTCTAAAAGACTGGATCATGAGAATTTTGCAGATCAAGACACCACAAGAACTTAAAGCTTATCGGAACATTGAACTATCAACCCTTCCAATCCCGATGATTGTTGCAGGCCGATTCCCTTGCCTGCAACAATTATTTTATATATAAAACGCCGCAACTGTTGATTGCCTATTGTCATTACAGGACGCAATGCAAAAGCTTGCCAAGGATGCAGTAAAGCAGCTTAAGGGAGCGAAGGTGGTGGGTCTTGGAAGCGGGAGCACGGTCGCACATATTGTAAGGGAAATGGCAAAGCTGCCCAACAAAGGATCAATTGAATTCATTCCAACTTCGCTCCAGATTAAGCTGGAAGCAGAAAAGAGTGCGCTCCACATGTCCGATGAAAGTAGGGTTCCCGACATCGATATAGTGTTTGACGGCGCTGATCAGATAGACGCCAAGTTCAATATGATAAAGGGTGGAGGAGGCGCGCTTTTGAGGGAAAAGATCCTGATCTCCGCAGCCAAAAGAGTGGTGATTGCGGCAGACTCTAGCAAATTTGTGCAGTCATTTAACAGGTCTGTTCCAATAGAGGTTCATCCAATAGCTCGCATTGCAGTGCTCAAGAAGCTGACAGAAATGGGAGCCAGGCCGGCCTTGCGTACACTTGACAGGGGATACCCGTTTATTACAGAAAATGGCAACATCATAATTGACACAACATTTTCCTCGATACCTGACCCCAAAAAGAAAGAGATTGAACTGAAATGCATAGCAGGCGTAATTGAAGTCGGGCTTTTTACTACACGTAGGGCAGATATTTACTACAAGGCCAAGAGCGATGGTACATTTGAAACCATAACGTTCTAAAGCAATTCGGCTGGCTCACGGGGTGCCGAAAGAATTCTTTATCTAGTTGCAGGAACCATCCAGCACCCAATGAGTGAGAATCCCCCACCAAAACAGAAATCCCTAATACAAGAATTCTTTGACTTCCTGAAGACCTTCGGGGTAATTGGTCTTGCAATTGCGTTTGTCATAGGCGCAGCTGCTTCAAAACTGGTCACAGCATTCGTGAACGACATAGTTAACCCTGTAGTTGGTCTGTTCCTTCCATCCGGCGATCTTGCGACCATGCATGCCAACGTTACAAGCAGTGTATCTGGTGCTACTTCGCAATTCAAGTATGGCGATTTGATAGGCAATATTATAGACTTCCTCATAATCGCCTTCATAGTGTTTCTTGCCTACAAGATGCTGTCAAAGTACAAAATGGTGGAGGACAAGACCAAGCCTGCGCCAAAATAGCTACGATGCGGGCCTTGGGACAAACTCACCGTGCCCAAGCGCCTTGCTATCCACCTGACCGTCCTCCATCACTATCATGCCCCTTACAATGGTCATTACCGGCCACCCCTTCAGATTGTGCCCATCATAGATTGTATAGTCAGAGTATGATTGCAACAGATCTGGAGTTACTGTTTTTTCAATATCCAGATCGACTATTGTGAGGTCTGCATCAGACCCGGGCTGGATGGTGCCTTTCTTTGGATACATACCAAATATTCGCGCAGTGTTGTAGCTGGTGACCTCTGCAAGCCTTTCGATTGTTATTCTGTCTTGGCCTACGCCGTGACTCAGGAGCACAGGCAGCATCGTTGCAATGCCAGGAAATCCGGCAAGCGCTGACCAGATGTCACCCTTGCCCATCTTCATCTCGAGCCTGTTAGCAACATGGTCAGTCCCGATTGTGTCCACGAGGCCGTTTCGCAGCGCTGACCACATGCTCTGAAGGTCACTTTTTGATCTTATTGGCGGCACCACCTTGCCCGTTACATTGCCAAAATCTACAGTGTGCGTCAGATAATGAGGGCATGTTTCAACGTAATAGTTCGATCTCCCCTTCTGCCTCTGCGCCAGTATCGCGTCAAGCGCAGCCGTCGAGCCAATGTGCGCAAAGTACAGGTTAGCTCCAAATTTCCTCCCAAGCTCTGACACCTTGGCAACGCTTTCCGCTTCAGATAAAGGTGGCCTAGAATCAGACCATGCTTTCAGTCCCGTCATTCCTTTCTGCCTTGCTTCACGCATATGCTCCGAGCACATTTCAGGATTCTCTGCATGCACTAGCACAGTCGAGTGTTCCTTTGACCCTTCCTTCACTATTCCCGACATCAGCTCGTCTGTCATATCGACTTCATGCTCACGGATGCCATGGCTGCCCGGCTCAAGATCCATGTAAATATGATTAAGATCGGCGCCAAGGTTCATGTAGATTTTCAGAGAGTTGATGCCAAGCTCCTTCAGGTAAGTGATTTCCTTGAGTTGCTCTGGCCTTAGTATTGAAGCATGGATGGAATAATCGATGTAGTGATTGCTTTTGCTCGCCTCCAGTTGTTTTGTTATGTTGCGGTAGCTATCGTAGAGCCTCAGCATCCGGATCATTGTTGTAACCCCACCAATGGCAGCCGATCTTGATTCTGTCCTTGCGGCCTCGTTGACTGGAGTGTAGACGCCATAATGGATGTGCGGGTCGATTGCGCCCGGCAACACGTATTT
>CBQWHN010000040.1:0-9211 GCA_967728685.1 uncultured Nitrososphaera sp. | reverse complement strand
CTAACCATGGATGCGAGTCGCCCATCCAATATTAAAAGGATTTTTCCAAATCTTGATAGGTGCTAGTGCATTTGCAATTGCTGCGAATGTGGTCGAGAAAGCCACTGCCAAGAATGTCTCCTCTTTCTGCTTCATATCTCAATAGCAAGCCAACGAAGTTAATAACAAATGTGATACAAGCAGCTAATCATGCAGTAAATCTCAGCCCGAGGATGACTCAAATCAGTTAGATGCTTGTACTAGAACACACCAAATTGAAGCCGTTGCATTGAATTCTGGTTATAGGGTTATGTCTTCAGCTACTGACACTACAGTGACAAACAGAATATCGTACAATAACACAGGAATAGGAGCATTCAATCCGAGCCCTATGATCCGATAGTACAATTACAATTGATCCCGACGCACCAAATTTCCGATATGCTCTTCAGCGAGTGCATAAGGCTAATTGGCTATAATATCAGGTGACGTTAGTACTTGGTCTTGTTGGCATCGAACATAGTGTTGCTCGCGGTCGGGTCATTATGAGGACCCTTAGGTTGCTTGATGGAATGTGGTACGACAACAACTCTTTCGATGTTTGAGAATTTTGAACGAATTAGCATCTGTATTTTTACAGACATTAACTCTACATCTGTCAGCCTCTTATTTCCATCGATTTCCACATTTATTTCTGCATGGGCCGTCATTCCAGTTGGCCGCAATAATACTGACCTTACAGTTATTGTTGGTTCATCGATTCTAAATCTATCTTCAATCATCTTTTTGACCATATCTGCAACTTTTGGACTATGCCAAGAATCGACAAGGATAAGAGATGACTGCCTAAGAGAAAGATATGCCACTGAGAATATGTATCCGGCTATTATCATTCCACCTATAGCATCCATTTGAAGAAATCCAAATTGCGTTGCAATTAGGACACTCAGAAAACCGATTATTGAAGCTGAACCATCCTTTATCGAGTTTTTTGCATCTAACGTTAATGAAAGGAGATTGTATTTGCGGGCAATCTTTCTCATCTGAAATGCCCTATGTAAGGACACAGCTCCAGCCGCTCCTAGGATAATCATAGTGAGGAAAGGGTGGCGTATTTCGTGAGGCTGAATCAATGACTCGTATGATTGGTAAATGATAAAGATGGCAATTGCCACCATGCCTATAGCTGCCAACAAAGCTGCGAAGCTCTCGACCTTGTAATATCCAAATTGAAATTTTCTATCAGCAGGACGATTGGCTAAACGAAGCCCTAAGAAGACAATAAACGAAATCATGGCATCCGAGAGAGAATCTATCCCGTCCGCTGTAGCGACGATGCTTCCACTTATCTGTCCAATGATAAGCTCTGCGATTCCTATTGCAAGCAAGGTAACGACAGAAATCTTGGCTATCCTCTGTCCCGCCCTAAAACCTTCAGCTAAGGCACTATTAGCACTTCGGTCGTGATCCCTAGTATTATCTGCCACCAGCGATGCAATTTTTGATGCTATAGAAGGAGCAATATCACCATCTTTCTTTGTAATGTTAGCGTCCTTCTCAGCGAGAGGCTTGTCCAATTCCTGTTAAATTCAGAGTATAGAGCGAGTTTTTAGTATTTAAGATTTGGTTAGGATTAGAATAGGACTAGTCTACTGAAGCCAATTCCATGTTTCATGAAGAGAAAAAATAAAGTGAAAGCGATGGTCAAATTCGCGTCTCATACCCATCGACAAATTCTAATGCAAGTTTTGAGTGCGAAAAATCATTGCGAGAACTGATAGACCACAGGGTTGCCTCGTTCGTCCTGTTCAAGCACTCTTCCCGGTGCAAGCTAGACACTACACTACTGGCAAAATCTCCAAAGACAAGACTACTCCCAAGCTCTCGTTTGAGGTGGAACACTAGTTAAAGCCCGTAGCCCTTAAATCCTGATACAGCATAGCAATAATGTTGCTCGATCAGTTCTTGCTTCAAGGCGCCACTGAAATCGCAGTAATAGCCGCGGCAGTAATCATCGGCCTGATCGCGTTATGGATTATCGTCACGATCCCGGTATGGATAGCGGCCAAAATCCTGACGTTGGGCAAGGCCAAGTTCACCCGCGCCATGCTGGTGACCGCGGTAGGTCCGATAGTTTACGGAATAGTGTTTTTCATTTCTGCCGCTTTGTTGACTGTTGCGCTTGGCGGTTCGACAATGCCAGCCATTATAGCATTTATCCTCGCGTTCATCGCTTGGATAGGAGTATTCAAGAAAGGCTTTGAAACGGGCTGGGTCCGCGCTCTCGCCATAGCCATACTTGCAACAGTGGTATTTGCAGTCATTGGAGTGGTAATCACGCTGATAATCCAGGCAATTGTGCCAGGAGCCCCGCCGATAACACCTATTCCGCTCCAGCAGGTCTAGCTACTTTGCAATGTTGTATTGGCGCTCGGCCCACTCTATCAGCGACAGCATGTCTTTTGCGACGTGATCTGAATTTTCCTCCGCTACAGTTTGCATTTCCGGGGTGGCAAGGACCGCGATGCGGAGCTCGCCCTTGAGTCTGCCTTTCATAGCTTTTGCGGTGGAAGAGAGGAACCGCAGCGATCCTTCGCCGGACGAAAATATGCAGACAAGCATCAGGCCGTGTTTGCTTCCCCATATGCGCGAAATGTAACGTTGAAAGTCAATATCGAAGAAAGGATCGATCTGCTCTTCGACATTTCCGATGTAAAGCGAGTCCCACCCAAGTGCAGAAAACGATACGGCTGCGCTCTTGGCAACATGGACCTTGTCGTCAGAGCCGGCAACAGCGAGCACGTGAGCGTTTGCTTTTTGCTCTGATGGCCGGACATTGAATTTTACCAAATCTATAAGCTCCATCATGAGGTTTAGAAGGAATGCCCTTTCGGTCTTGTCAAGTCTACCCCTGCTATACAATTCGCCTATCGTATTGACAGCCGGAAGGATAACGTCTGTTAATACTCTGACCTGATCAACGTCTGAATTGAGGACGCTTACCAGGATCCTGCGCGCTTGCTCTTCTTCGCCAGCCAGAATTGCGTTTATCAGCTTTTGCTGCACTTGTATGTAATTGACCGGGAACTCTATGTCAGCAACGCCCGTTCCAAGGAACCACACGTTTACATTGCCTGTCTTTTTCTTTTTCACAAGTCCTTTAGCGTGCATGACATCCAGATATTTCGTAATCGTCATCCTGTTGATGCCTGTCTTGTTAGCTAGTTCAATCCCCGACAGGCCGGTGCTAGCGCCTTGCAAGGCATCGACTATTTTGCGCTTTACCTCGTCGAGAGTGTAACGCCGATACACAAGAGCTTTTCATAATTTGCACGAAATAAACTTTGCATGCCTGAAGTGGTCTAAAAGATCCTATTACCTGCGTTTTTTCGTTGGCATTTTTCTGGACCCCGATATTAGGTCCGTCAGCGCGTTAAACGCCTTGCCCACTTGGTCCATTTTGACAAGAATGATGGTATCAGTGTAGCAGCTAACTGTGTCTTCGACGTTTATGTGGCGACGGGCGAGCTGGTTGTAGAACGCGATGGCGCAGCCCGGCGTCTTGATTATTTCTTCGGGGCTGTGGACAATGATAGCAGCCAGGTCGTCTTCAATTTCCAGAACGTCGTCGTGGGCGAACATCGCCTTCACTTCATCAAGGAGCGCGTCGTCAAACACGAGGGTGATCGACATGATGCTTTCTGACACGCTGATAAAGTTACCAACGTTCTGGGTCATCGCTTTTGCAACCTTCTCGATCGTCTTTTTGCTCTTTTCTGCGGAGACCTTGGCGACGTCGGTCCTGACGCTTATCGTGCTGCCAGCAAGTATCAACGCTATCGGCTTTTCAGGCACGTCATAGTCGCGCCTTGACCTCTTGAGCGCGGTGACGATGCTCTCAATACTTGTATTCTTACCGCCACGCATCTGATCTATCTGGGGTTTGATTATCCGAGCAAGCGCGCTGATGTTGCAGTAGTCGCGCTGCAGCGAGTCCTGAAAGGACAGGTCGTTGTTGACGACCTCTTTTACAGCATTCGTTATCGACTTCTCATTGACCAGCATCGGTCATTATCACCCTGATTTAGGTCAATACTGACCAAAAAATATAAATGTAGTGTTTGAAACGCGACGCATGTAATTGGGAAATAACGGCAAGGTTGTTCTTGCCTACTCGGGGGGCTTGGACACTTCTGTATGCGTAAGATATCTTCAGACGTTGCACAAGCTCGACGTAATCACTGTCACCGTCGACTGCGGCCAAGAAGACGACTTTAAAGAAATCGAAAAGAAAGCCAAAGCCATAGGGGCGATAAAACACTTTTACATCGACGCGCGGGAAGAGTTTGCCCGCGATTATGTCGCTCCAAGCATCAAGGCCAATGGCTTGTATCAGGGCAAGTACCCTCTTGCCACAGCCCTTGCGCGTCCGCTCATTGCCGCAAAGGCGGTTGAAGTTGCAAACAAGGAAGGCGCAACTGCGATAGCACATGGGTGCACCGGCAAAGGGAATGACCAGATCAGGTTCGACGTGACGATGCGCGCTCTCAATCCTAACTTGAAGATAATTGCGCCCATCCGAGACATGAACTTGACACGTGATGTCGAAATGAAGTTTGCAAAAGAGCAGAACATCCAGATAAGCACCGAAGCTAAGAAATACAGTATAGACCTCAACCTTTGGGGAAGAGCTGTTGAAGGCGGTAACATGGAGGACGCCGACTTTGAGCCTCCTGAAGAGGCATTCAAGTATATCGACTTCCAGAACGACAAGGTCGGTTACATCGAAATTGAATTCGAGAAGGGAGTGCCGGTGGCCGCTGATGGCAAACGAATGCCTCTCATTGATCTAATACAATACGTCAACCACAAGGCCGGCGCGCACGGTGTTGGAATAGTCGACCACATCGAAGATCGCGTCGTGGGCATCAAGTCAAGGGAAGTTTACGAAGTGCCTGCGGCAGTCACCATAATTGAAGCTCACAAAGACTTAGAGAAGATGGTGCTGACAAAGCACGAGCTTGCGTTCAAGCGGATGGTCGATGAACAATGGAGCTGGTTAGCATATTCCGGATTATGGCAGGATCCGTTGCGTAATGACTTGGATAAGTTTATAGATGCGACTCAGGTCCGAGTTTCCGGAAAAGTCAAGCTGAGGATGCAAAAAGGATCACTTCGGGTGGTTGGCAGGGAATCAAGATATTCCCTTTACAAGAACGATCTGGCGACATATGCCGCCGGGTCGACCTTTGACCAGAGCCTGGCAAAAGGATTCGTTGAGCTTTGGGGCCTGCAGTCCATCATGGCAAATTCGGTGGCTGCAGATGCTACTTCAGACAAGAAACAACAAAAGGGGGTAAGAAAATGACATCGAAAGTTGAATGCCAAGAATGTGGAGCCGACATCAACGTTCCAGAAGACGCGGTGACAGGGGAAATAGTGACGTGTCCTGACTGCGGCGGCGACTTCGAGATCGCCTCAAAGGGAGGCGACAAGGTGGAGCTGAAGCCGGCTGAAACAGTGGGCGAAGACTGGGGACAATAATGGTAGAGCTTTCTATCATTTATGACAAGGTGCGCTTTGAAGAGAAGGTTCTGTACGAAAAGGCACAGAGCAAGAGCGTAAAGGCGCAAATAATAGACGCCAAGACGCTGACAGTGAGCACGGCCAGCAAGAAGAAGGACTTTAGTTTTGGCGACGTGGTAATGCAGAGGAGCGTGAGCCACTACCGCGGGCTGTACATCACAGCTTGCCTTGAGCACCTCGGGTTTAAAGTAATAAACAAGTTCAAAGTGGCCGAGACCTGTGGAAACAAGCTTATAACATCCCTTGTTCTGGCTGAAAACAACGTCCCGACACCCAGAACACAGTTTGCGTTCAGTGCCGAGGGCGCGCTTGAAACCATAAACAAGGCCGGCTTTCCGCTCGTGTTAAAGCCAATCGTGGGTTCATGGGGCAGGGGAGTATTCCCGCTGCGCGACGAAGAAACTGCCGGCATGGTAGTGGAGATGAGGGAAGAGGACGACAGCCCGCTTGCCCGGATCTATTATGTCCAGGAAATGATTGACAGACCACCGCGAGACATCAGGTGCATAGTGGTGGGTAACACGTTAGTCACTGCGATCTATCGCTATTCTGCTGAAAATGAGTTTCGAACAAATGTCGCCCGTGGAGGCAAGGCCGAGCTTGCGCCGATAACAAAAGAGCTTGAAGATCTAGCACTCAAGGCGGCAAAAGCTGTTGGTGGCGGCATCTTGGGTGTAGACATGATGGAGGACAAAAAGCGCGGGCTCATTGTTCATGAAGTCAACAACACTGTCGAGTTCCACGGCGCTGCCAGTGTGTCAAAGTCAGACATCCCCGGTGCAATGATAGACTACGTGGTCAAGCTTGCAAAGAAGTAATGACCAAAACTGGTCATTATTGACCTGCATTAGGTCATATCTGACCAAAAAATATAAATGAGGATTTTTGACGCGAAAATTCTATAAGATGGACAATTTTGTTGCAATAATGGGGAAGAACTGATAGATGAAAGTTGGAGTAGTTGGCGCTTCTGGATACGTAGGTGGAGAGCTATTGCGGTTGCTAGTTACACACCCAAAGGTAGAGGTGAACATGGTGACATCGAGGCAAAAGGCCGGCGAGTACGTACACCGCGTTCACCCAAGCTTGAAGGGATTCATTGACATTACCTTCTCGCCGATGGACATGGATAAACTGGCCAACTCGTGCGACATCGTGTTCACGTCGGTGCCACACGGCAAGGCAAACAAAATAGTCAAGGACTTGTACGACAGGGGGATGAAAGTAATAGATCTGTCGGCTGATTTCAGGTTAAAGAATCCAAAGGACTATGTCAAGTGGTATGGCTGGGAGCACCCCTTCCCCGATATGCTGTCAAAATCTGTTTACGGCGTGCCGGAGCTACACCGCGAAGAGATCAAGAATGCACAGCTGGTGTCGTGCCCAGGCTGCATGGCAGTGACGTCGCTTCTTGCGCTCAAGCCACTGATTGAAAATAACCTCATCGACACTGACCACATTGTAGTGGACAGCAAGATTGGCTCGTCTGGAGCCGGCCAGAAGGCCAACGCCAGCACACACCACGCGATGCGGTACGGCGTCGTCAGGCCATACAAACCGGCAAAGCACAGGCACACCGGCGAGATCGAGCAAGAGCTATCGATGATAGCTAAAAAACAGGTCAAGATTAGCATGACCCCGCACGCTGTCAACATCGTCAGGGGCATACTGACAACCAACCACACATTCTTGAAGCGGCAGGTGGAAGAGCTCGAGCTTTGGAAGATGTACCGCAACTCGTACAAGGGCGAGCCGTTCGTGCGCCTCATTCGTGACAAGAAGGGCCTATACAAGTTCCCCGATCCAAAGTTCGTGGTGGGCTCGAACTTTTGCGACGTGGGCTTTGATATTGACGAGTACAACCAGAGAATAGTAGCGCTTTCCGCTTCCGACAACCTCATGAAGGGCGCTGCGGGCTCTGCAATACAGGTTATGAACGTGATGTCCGGCTACGACGAGACTGAAGGGCTGAAATACACTCCGCTGACACCGGTATGATAGTTATCAAGATAGGTGGGAGTGTAGTCGATGGGCTGCACCCCTCGGCTCTAACGGACATCAAGGCAATAGCTGAAAATGACAAACTTGTCTTTGTGCATGGCGGCGGCAAGGAAGTGACCGCAATTGCTACAAAGCTGGGCAAGGAGCAAAAGTTCATAGTGTCGCCAGGTGGCGTGCGCAGCAGGTACACTGACAAGGAGACTGCGGACATTTACACGATGGTCATGTCAGGCAAAATAAACAAGGCGATCACCGGCATGCTTTTGCGCCAAGGCATAAGAGCAGTTGGTATTGCTGGGATTGACGGTGGCGTGCTAAAGGCTGAGCGCAAGAAAAAATTGTTGATAATAAACGAAAAAGGAAGGAAGATGATGATTGATGGTGGCTATACCGGCAAAATAAACGCAGTCGACCCGGCGCTGATACACAATCTGGTTGATAACGGCTACGTGCCCGTAGTGTCACCAATAGCACTGAGCGAAGAATACGATTTCCTCAATGTCGACGGCGACAGGGCCGCGGCATACGTGGCAGGTGGCGTCAAGGCCGACAAAGTGATATTCATCACAAACGTCAACGGGCTAATGCTCAACGAAAAGCTCGTCATGGGCATGACGCTGGAGCAAGCAAAGGCAGCTTTGCCAAAGATAGGATTTGGCATGGAGAAGAAGGTGCTTGCCTGCACCGAGGCCATTGAGATGGGCGTTAAGGAAGCGATAATTGCCTCCGGCCAGGTTGAAAAACCCATCTCTTCGGCCATTGCTCATAATAATTGCACGGTGATAACCCCAAAATGAACGGCGAAGACCAATACCTGGCAGCACTTTACCAGAGGTTTCCCGTGAACCTTGTGAGGGGCAAGGGTACGAGGGTATGGGATGCTGTTGGCAAAGAATACATTGACTGCATGGGAGGTTATGGAGTCGCGCTCGTTGGGCACTGCAACGATAGGGTGGTAGCTGCCATCAAAAAGCAGTCAGACACTCTCATCACCGCCCACATGTCTGTGTATAACGATACACGGCTGAAGTTCATGGAGAAAATGTCGGCTCTGGCGCCTCCAGGGCTCAGCAAGATGTTCTTTACGAACAGTGGAGCCGAGTCTGTGGAAGGCGCATTAAAGTTTGCGCGCAAGTACACAGGAAAGTACGGGATAATAGCGATGAACGGTGCGTACCATGGCAAGACATTTGGCGCGCTTTCTGTCACCTACAATGAAAAGTACAGAAAGCCGTTCATGCCGCTTCTTGACGGGGTCAAGTTCGTTCCCTACAGCGACCCGATCAGGCTGGAAGAAGCTATTGACGAAACGACAGGAACCGTGATTCTTGAGCCGATACAGGGCGAGACCGGAATCATCGTGCCTCCAGACGACTTGCTGCCCAAAATAAGGGAGATCTGCAACAGGCGCAACCTTGTCCTGATATTTGACGAAATCCAGTCAGGCCTTGGAAGGACGGGCAAGATGTGGGCAGGGCAGAACTGGAACACCACCCCAGACATCATGTGCCTTGCAAAAGGAATTGCCGGTGGAATACCGATGGGCCTCATATTGGCAAAGCCGGAAATAATGGATGCGACAAAGCTCGGTGAACATTCATCGACGTTCGGCGGGAGCCCTATAGCGTGCGCTGCAGGGACCGCG
>CBQWHN010000039.1:0-9268 GCA_967728685.1 uncultured Nitrososphaera sp. | reverse complement strand
GCGAGCTTGTCTCGTAGATGTGGGCAACAAAATATGCAAGAAGTCCAACGCCTGTCAGCCTCTGCAGCCAGTAGGACACTCGTTCCCACCCGTAGCGGCCTGGGTTGAGCCAGCCCATGATCCCTTCGCGGTTGTTGCGGTCAGCTACTTCCATCAGTACTTTCTCTCCACTGGTGCATAACGAGTAAATGTCACTGGGTGCCAGGTCATTTTAGGTCCGCCGTTGCCCGAAAAATATGCTAGCGTATGCTTCAAAAAGTTGGTGTCATCGCGGTAGGGGTAATCGGTTCTCGAGTGCGCGCCTCTTGACTCGCGTCTGTTCAGTGCTCCAATCAACACTACTTCGGCAGTCCTCAGCATGGAGTCTGTCTCCATTACATTGACAAAGTTGGTATTGTATTCCTTGGCCCTGTCGTCAACGTGCTTCCACATCGCGGCCATGAGCTCCTTCACTTTCTTCAGAGCTTCGGTCAGCGCCTGTTCGTTCCTAAAGACGTATGCCTTGGCGTCCATTGTGTCGGTCAGCTGCTTTCTTACTTCGTAGGGGTTCACATCGCCTCTTCCGTGGAAAAACCCGTCGTAAATGCGCTTTTCCTCATCAAGCACCTGCTGCCCATGCACAGAATTCACCTTGCTGTCCTGCGCGTATTTCGCTGCCAGCTCGCCGGTAATCCTTCCCCACACTATGCACTCTGATGTCGAGTTGGCGCCAAGCCTGTTTGCTCCATGCGCGCTGTTACACGCGGCTTCGCCGGCAGCCCAAAGGCCTGCCATCTCCGTCGCGCCATCGACGTTGGTGTGAATGCCTCCCATCATATAGTGGCAGACCGGCCTCACTTCTATAGGCTCGTTAATGATGTCGACGCCGGAAAACTTGATCCCAATTTCGCGTATGCCTGACAAAACTTCCTTAATGCGTTCGGCTCCCAAATGCGTAAGGTCTAGCTTTAGGCAGTCTACGCCCGTTTCGTGGAGGAACCCTCTGCCTTCTTGGATCTCTTTTATCATCGAGCGGGAAACCACATCCCTTGGCGCGAGCTCGAGCTTGCCAGGCGCGTACTTTTGCATAAAGCGCTCGCCTTTGCTGTTTATCAAGAAGCCGCCCTCGCCCCTCGCTCCTTCTGTTATGAGGATGCCAGAAGGCAGTATGCCAGTCGGGTGGAACTGCACGAATTCCATGTCCTTGAGCGCAAGGCCAGCGCGGTATGCCATGTCCAGCCCATCAGGAGTAGATGAAAAAGCATACGTGCAAAAGCTGTAGATTCTGCCGGCCCCGCCGGTGCAAATTATTCCCGCAGACCCCTTAAATACTGTAAAGTTGCCGGTTTTCAGCTCAATTGCAGTGATGCCCTGGAATACGTTGCTCTCATGCAGTATAGAGGTGCAAAACCACTCGTTGTAAAAGTGGATGTTGTCATACTTTTGGCACGTGTCGTAGAGGGTCTGCATCATGTAGAACCCGACCTTGTCCTGGGCGAAAGTTGCTCGCGGGAATGAGTAGCCGCCGAACTTGCGCTGGGCTATCCTGCCGTCCTCGCGCCTTGACCACGGCATGCCCCAGTGGTCCATCTGGTAAATCTCGTAGGGCATATTCTGAACAAGGCGCTCCGCCACGTCTTGGTCGGCAAGAAAGTCGCTGCCCTTGATGGTATCGTAGATATGAGAGTCCTGGTTATCGCCATCTTCTTCGTAAAGGACCGCTGCCGTCCCGCCTTCTGCCGACACCGAGTGGGAGCGCATGACTTGTACTTTGGAAATGACGGCGATGCTAAGCTTTTTGTCTGTGGCAGCCGCCGAAATGGCTGCGCGAAGGCCGGCCAAGCCAGAACCAATTATCAAAACGTCGTGAGAAATCACATCAGCCAACTAGCGCACCCCTTTATCTTGAGGAGGCAAATTCATTCTCATAAATATCTTTCATATAACATATGCAATCCGCACGCTTAACTTTTCATAACGAGGCGTGATGATTCTAAACAGTGATACTGATCTAGAATAAATGTATGAAGCGGGACACCAAAACGCTTATTTTAGCTGGACCCTGATATCCAATATCAATGCTGCTGGCGAGCGTGGCAACCATCTTTGTCCAGATGTTCGGACTGACCTACTCTTGGCTGAACGAATACCTGGTCAGCCCATTCGTTGCGTTTACGCGGGGCTTTGAGTTTGCGTTGATTTTCATGGCCGCGGCGCTATTTTTTGCAATAAGCGTTTTCCTGCTTCTCAGACAGGCAAAAAAGCTGCCAAAGTCATATACAATTCAAATAGTCAACTTGTATGGAGAACAGGTTTCAATAGACGGCGTGAGGCAAACCTTTGCAACACACGACGCAGCGGAAAGCTACGCCAGGATGTATCGCGGCGAATTTGGCCCCCAGTACAGGTTCAAAGTGGCCGGAGTCGCAGACCCGGGCAAAAGTTAATAGCCGTTTCGCTTTGCGACATTCATGATGGTTGATCTCCTGCAACTTGCTGCAAGCGCTGCAAGAATCTTTCTGGCGCCCAATACTTCTGACCAAGAGCTTGTAGAGAGGGCAAAAAAGAGACTTGCAGAAAATGGCATACAAGCGGACAGGATTGAGATCAACTATGATATGCAGCTGCTAAACGCTAGCGACCTGTACATCAGCTACGACCCGCCAGACCTTGTAGTCAGGGTGGTCTATGAGAAAAAGCCAAGCGGCATGGTCAAGATGAAAAGCGTAGCAGTGCTCAAGCTTTGAGCATTTTGTGAAGCGTCTCTATGAGGTTGGTTGCCGGATGCTTGCTTTCAGCCCCATCTGTCATCGACTTGACGATCACCTGGCCGGTCGCAATTTCATTTGGCCCGACAATAACTGCAAGCACTGCACCTTTCGTGGAAGCGTCGTCCAACTGCTTTCTAAGGGCTCTTCCAAGTATATCGTAATCAGTAGCTATGCCTGCTGCTCGCAGAGCAGAAACAACTTCAATGGCCCTGCCACGGACGTCTTCAGAGGCGTACGCAACATATGCTAGCGACTTCCTAGGCTGCTTTAGTATGCCCTGCCTCTGGAGCGCCATTTCTATTCGTTCAACGCCGCCTGCAACGCCGGTAGCGCCGATATCTTTTCTTCCAAACGCTTCAGTGAGCCTGTCGTACCTGCCGCCTCCAGCAAGCGCGCCAGAGTCAGACGACGCATCGAACGCTTCAAAGACGACGCCAGAATAATAATCAAGCCCACGCACGATTCCAAGGTTGACGCGCGCTCGTTCAACCTTTCTTGCCTTGAGAGAGTCCATCAGACAGGAGAATTTCTTCCAGCTTTCGAGCCCTTTCACATCTGCCTTGGCGGCTACCTCGTCGGCAGTGCCTCTAACTTTTGACAGTTCTATCAGCGAATGCAATTTTGAAGATTCTATCTTATCCTTGTATTCTGAAAGTACTGCCTGCGCGCCTTTCTTTGGCACCTTGTCGACCGCGCGGAACATCTCAAACATCACCTCTTCGCTTGAAATTCCGAGTTTTGTCTTTATGTACTGCTCGATCAATTGCCTGTCGTTTACCTCTATTACAACCTTCAAGTCCAGTTTTTTGAAAAAAGTGGAAACAAACTCGATTACTTCAGCGTCTGAATCTTGCATGAACGGCCCGTACACTTCAATGTCCCACTGATGGAAGTAGCGATAGCGTCCGGCCTGTGGCTCATCGTACCTCCATACGCCGCCGAACGTCGCCAACTTGGTAGGCATTTTCAGGTCGCGCCTTGACGCAACATACCGCGTCAAGCCGATCGTGAGATCGAAACGGAGAGCAATATCCCTCCCGCCCTTGTCCTTGAAGGCATAAATTTCATTTGAAATCGCGGCCCCGCTTTTCGCTTCCAACGTTGCAAGCATTTCAAGCGGCGAGGGTTCTGTAAGCTGGAAGTTGAAGAGCTTTGCAGTTTCAAAGAATTTGTCGCGGATATAACTTATGTTGGCAAACTCGTCAACTTCTAGATCTCTCATGCCACGTGGAAGGTCTAGATTCACCACATCAGTAGCCACCAGTGCGTTAGCATTTAGATTTTGCGATGAACGTATAATAACGGTCTGCTGACTCACAGCAAGCGTTGGTAGGCGGCTACAGGTTTCTTGACCACATGACAGACGCCGTCCTAGAAGCGTACGGCGAAACGCTAGAGGAGGCGTTTGAAAACGCAGCAAAGGGTCTCAATGACACGATGGTCGAGCTAAAGACCGTCATACCTGACAGGGAGATTAGGATCACCGCTGAAGGCCACGATCTCTATTCACTGCTTTTTGATTGGTTGGACAAGGTGATGCTGTTGCTTGTAGCAGATGGCATCGTAATGTCCGACTTTTCAGTCAAGATCAAACAAGATAAAGGCTATTTCCTTGAAGGAATTGCAAAGGGCGAGCGCCTGAACCTTGACAAGCACCATTACAAGGTAGAGATCAAGGCGGTGACGTACCACGAAATGGACATCAAGCAGGAAAAGGGAAAAGCCTCGGTAAGGTTCCTTCTTGATCTCTGAAAAAACTTATTAGCAGAGCAATAGACGCAAAGAACATTATGACGGACGAAAAGACAAACGTAGTAGGAATAAATATTCTAAGGCAGAACGGCGCTAATGTTGACGAAATACTAAAGGGGCTCGTGTACAATGCTTCGGTGGAATTTACGGCGTACTATTATTTTACCAACTTGCGCACACACTGCACTGGCCTTGAAGGCGAGGGCGCCAAGGGTGTCATCGAAGACGCGCGCTTGGAAGACCTGAGCCACTTTGAGTCGTGCATTGCAAGGATTCACGAGCTGGGGGGCAGCCTTCCAAATGACGCGATGGAATTTGTAAGGATGTCTGGATGCGAGTTTCTGCAGCTGCCGACGCCTTCAACAGACCTGAGAGAGATCCTCAAGAAATGTCTAACTGCAGAGCAGGGCGCGATCGTAAACTGGAACAAGACGTGCAACCTTACAATAGGCAAGGATCCGGCAACCTACGACATCGCAAAAGACATTCTGAAAGAAGAAATAGAGCACGAATCATGGTTTCTGGAGTTGCTCTACGGCAGGCCGTCCGGCCACATGCGAAGAAAGTTCTCCGGCGAACGCCCACACACGCAAAAGCACTCCAGGGCGCTTGGTTAAGGGCCTTTTGCCGCCGCTTCTTTTTCTGCCTTTTTGACGAAGATGTATTGCATTATCAGGCCTGCGATCACTGCTCCAACTATAGGGCCGACCCAGTATATCCAGTGGAAGTCCCAGTAACCTGACGCGATGGCCGGACCGAGCGTTCTTGCAGGGTTGACACTTGCTCCAGTCAGCGGGACGCCTACTAGGTGAATCAAAAATATCATGCCTCCAATAGCGATTCCAGCCATGCCAGGGGCAGCCTTTCTGTGCACAGCAGTCATGAAAATCGTGGTTACTAGAAAGAACGTAAGAATTATCTCGACAGCAAGGCCTGAAGCTGCACTGTGGTTGAGGAGGTCGCTTGGACCGCCTTGAGTGCCGAAATTTACTCTGGCACCAGCTACGGGCAAAATGGCCTTGTGTGTGAATGCGGCAACAATTGCACCTATTATCTGGGCGCCTATGTAGGCCGCACCATCTTTGACATTGATGTTCCTTGTAACCATCATTGCTATTGTAACTGCAGGGTTGATGTGGGCACCAGAGATGTGGCCAAACGCATAGATCATCAGACCTATTGCCGCGCCATGAGCAATCGAGATCATTATGATGCCCTCAATGGTTAACGATGTTCCGAAAACAGAGGCCGCCATCGTTACTGACAGCGGACCGAAAAACACCAATGCAAAAGTGGCGATACCTTCAGCAAGCCAAGCTCGTGGATTTACCAATACATGCCATTACCCCTGGGATTTCTATATAAAAGCATCGAATACTAGCCGAACCAATGTTCAAGCGACTGGCTGCGATTCGCTACTGCTTTTTGCAGCTTGTCCAGTGTGCTGCTTACCCTGTCTGCCGAGAAGCTCTTGTCGACGCAGAGAAAGTCAAGCACCTTTTCGCGGCTAACCTCACTAAAGTCGATCTTGTCCACCTGCGGTACTCCCGGTTTGAGAAAGATGTTTCGTATTTCCTGGAACGGCACTTCTGGCAGCAGGTGGCTGATTTTTTGGACATTCTCCAGTTTGCCATTCTCCTTTATCAGCTTCAGCGCGGTCTTTGGCCCAATGCCCGCAAAGCCGCCGGGGTTGAAATCCGTGCCAATAAGTATGCCAACATCAACCAGCTGCTCTTGCGTTAGGCCAATTTCCTGCAGCAACTTGTCGTACTCGAATAATTCCGGCTCCACGTCAACATAGACGTTGCGATTTGGCACCTTGCGTTTGCCACTGATTGCCAAATTGCGCACGAGTTTTTTTGCGCCAAACAGTATCGAATCATAATCTTGGCTTGCAGCTGCAAACGCAAGTTCAGACTTTGTCAGATATGCTGCAGCTGCTTCGCCATCAGACGGAGCTTGGATGTAAGGGATGCCTAGGTACGAAAGCAACTTTTTCGATTCTTCAACCATCTTGTCAGTCAGGACGGCCGTGCGTGTACTGTACTTGCGCGCGTCTTCCGTCCTGCCTTCCTCGATCGCCAGCTGGTACTTTTCAGTAGCTTCTTTTTTCAACTGGCTCCTTCTCTGTATTTCAGCCATTTTGAGCTCGTTTGCTTTGCCGTCAAAAACATAGACTGGCTTGATGTTTTCCATCAGCAAGTTGGCGTTCCTGTAGAACAGGCCGCTCAGGTGGCTAGTTATCTCGCCCTTGCTGTTTGCCAAAGGCTCGCCAGTCGGCCCTCTTATGATGCTAAGGAACTGGTAGATTGTATTGTAGGCGTCGATGGCAACCACCTTGCCCGCAAGCTCTTGGAGCTTCAGCGGAACAGGCGTGAGGAGAGGCTTGAGGTCTAGGCCCACGTCAATGCTGGCATCACAAAAACTTTTAACTCTTCCTTATTTCTTGTAGGTCTTTAGCGTTTGAGCTATCCAGTCGACGTCTTCCTTTGTTCTTGCCAACCGCCCTATCTTGATGCAGTCGCGTATATCCTTTGACTTTAATTTTGTCCACACTGCATCAGCTATTGTTGTCGCAACATCTGGTGGGACCCCTTCGTGGCCAAGAATGTGGGTGCACACCTCTTGGAATGAGCCAAAAGAGTACTGTTTGAAGTGTAGCACCACGAACCTTGACAAAAGAGGGGTCAGCATCCTGTCGGTGCCGTTGCTCGTAGCAAAGACCCAAGTTTTCAGTTGCGTGTTGCGCGTCTTTTGGAATTTTGTTTCTGAAACAATGCCAGTTTCCATCAGACTCAGAAGCGCCGTCTGGTCCTTCATCGGCATGTGCTCCATTTCGTCCACTAGCAGGTAACGCGGCCTTTTTTCAAATAGGTAGTCTATCATGCCGGATTTTGTGCTGTGACTTCCAAGCGTAAAGTAAGAGCGCTCAAGCTTCATGCATTCAAGCATGAACAGAGTCTTGGCAGATGCCGGTGGTCCGACTAGCAGGATGTGGACTGGTTTGTCTGAGGACAGCGACATCTGAAATAGTTTTTTCACATCGACGTAACCTACGATGCTCTCAAAGAGCTGCTCGTGATTGGCCAGTTTCTCGACCACCGGTTCATCCACGCGCTCCTTATGAACACCGACTGGCAGCTCGTCTTCTGACATGGTGTTGTGACTGTCGCACTTGGGTTTTAGATATTCCTGCTAACTTGTAATGCCCATGAGCTGAAATTTTCTTGACTCTAGTTGGAAAATGACCGTATGGCGGCAATCACGTCTGCGCTCAGCTTAAGCGTGTAGGCAGAAGCGTCGTCTGATGGTATCTTTGAGAGCTGGTCCAGGAACTGTGCCTTGTCCTTGCCGCGCTCGTACATGCCTCCTGACTCTTTGATGCAAAGAGGGAACTTTTGCATCTTCACTCCCTTAGAGCTGAGGTGGCTGATAAAGCGCCGGTAGGTGTCAATGTTGTACCAGTCCCAGTCGCGCTCGGCGCAGTACATTATCCAGATGTCTATGGTGTTCTGGAAAAATGCCTTCTGGCGTAGCTCTTCAAGCGTCATGTGTCTAGAAATCTACCCTGCGCATCTTGCTTCCACAGCGTGGGCACGCTCCGCCCTTGAACCTGTGGCCGCAGGCCATGCAGACGTAGTTTATTCCTCCACTGCCTCCGCCCAGCATGCCGCCAAATCCTCCTCCGCCACCCATTCCCATGCGGGCCATTGCGCGCTTGCGCATGAAGTAAGAAATTCCTATGAAAATCGCAATCGCGGGGATAATGCCATACCAGCCGAGCCACCAAGTGAGAGCAAGGCTTATGGCAAGAGATACCATTATCCAAGCCATCTGTTGACCTACCCAGTTCAAACAATGTTTATTGGGATTGTTCTTTTATTAAGTTTTCCAGCTTCAGTAAAATGTAATTAACTACCATACAGTACACTACACGTTGCCAAAACCCGTCGGCACCCCCTCAATCTTTATTCTCTGCGAGACATGTTATTGGTGCGCGTCATATCTTGACAAGACCAAGGTCATCGAAAAGTGTCCGCTATGCTCAGGGGCCGTGCTGTCCAGCTTTCCGATAATGCCAGACGAGTCATTTGTCTTCAGCTACGACGTGAAGCGCGGAGTCGAGCTGGACTTTGGTCGCCGGAAATGATCATACTGAATCCACAATTTTGATTTCCAGCATGTTGCCGTTTCTGTCGTACGCCCCTATAGTCTCGTCCTCGTAGGGGTGGCTGATAATGATGGACACATAGCCGGAAAAGTGGTTGAGGTCTTCAAGCGACGGCCTGTTCGAGCCGCTAGGGTGGGAGTGCGCGGTGCCGACGTTGGGTATAGTGTATGGCAGGTCATGCACTGCAAAGCCGGAGTAAAATGGGCCGCTCTGCGCAAAGGGCGGGATCACGAGCCCGTCAACAATGATCGCGTCTTTTGTATTCCTGCCTTCTAGGATGAGTATTGCCTCATTTGGGTGGTGCGTCTTGGACCAGGTGATAATGCCGTCTGCAGCCTGCCTCGTAATGACGAGGTGTCTCTGGACCTTTTCCCGTTTTTTGAACACTGAAAAATTCTGCCCATGACTTTTATTTTAACATTGGCAAACGTGCCAACATTCTACTAAATCATGCTATTGTAGTTCACAGATATGGATAATAACCGGCTGATGCATAAGGGTGGCAACGTGATGACGACGACATGTTATTGAAGAAAGAGAGTAGTAACAAAATAATTCTCCGGAGGGGTGAGGCAGGCAACGACCGTGACGGTAC
>CBQWHN010000038.1:0-9399 GCA_967728685.1 uncultured Nitrososphaera sp. | reverse complement strand
GCCGAAAGGTATTGCGTAGTACAGGATAACAGAACTGAGCATTGGATGCACGGCTATGTCCCTGACTATCTGCATGGTACCGGCGCGGACCTCCAAGTTCTTTTGTACTGCGGGCCAGCCGTGCCGGCGCAAAAGTACGGCCGGCACGATGCCTGCTGCCATGACGATTGCAGCAAGCTGAAACAACATGACATAATCGAACGCGTCAAGAACGAGCTTGCCAACAAGAGGACCGATCATAAAGCCCAGAATCCACGCAGCAATGAAGGTTGAGATGCTCTTTACCCGTTTGTCAGGAGGCGAGTTTGTCGAAATTAGGACTTCGGAAGAGGGCCAAAAGAGGGCGTGGGCAACGCCCGCAATTATCCTGTAGAACATTATTTCCGGAACCGAGTGCACCGTCGAGAGCATAAAGATCGAAAACACGTTGAGCAGCATTCCGGACACAAGCATGTAGGACTTGTTGAACCTGTCAAGCAGCATACCGACAAAAAAGGGCGCAAACATGTAGGGCAAATAGTTCACAGTCCCAATAAGGCCGACCTGCGAATAGTCCGCATCAAGCTGGTCCCTAGCAAAGACGGGGACGATCGGCGAGTGCATGCCGTACGAGACGCCTACGATGGCGGCACAAATTGCCACGAGCAGAACTGCGCGGTTCATTACGACCCTACTTGTATGCGGCTATGACTACTGCTCCGCCCATCATCGGCTTTTCAAACTGCACTCGCGAAAATTGTTCCTTCAGCATGGAATCAAGCTCTGAATTTCTGGGCCAGCGCAAATATGTGCCATAAAGAGTTTTGAACTTCAATCCTGCCCTGCCTGCCACAAGATACGCAAATAGTCCAAGGAAATATTTCAGGTACGCCGAGACAATCGCTCTTGCAACAGAGTTGTCGGGCTTGCCCAAGTCAACTCTAATGAGGCGGCCGCCAGCCTTGAGAACCCGATGCATCTCGCTTATTGCTTGTGGTAGCTGTATCGCGTCGCGCAATGAGTAACCGCACAGCACTGCGTCAAAAGTCTCGTCGCGGAATGGCATGTATTCAAATATGCCTGAGGAAAGCGCAGCCCGCGCGTCAGGCAAATAGTTTTTCACTTTTGCTAGCATCTCGACGATAGGATCGTACATCACTATTTTTGCGTCACCGCCAGCCTCGGCAAGTGCGACGCGGGACATGTTCCCGTAACCAGAGCCGGCGTCAAGCACGGCGTTGCCGGACATCACCCGCCCACGTATGCCATGCAGCCTGTACTCCTCATCCTTGCCAAGCGAGATAACCCTGTTCACCTTGTCGTAGACGGGAATTACGGCACGCAGTACTTCTATTACTTCGCCCCAGTATCGGCTTCCAAGACCGGACAACTGCCGGCAGATTCTGCGACGCCATTATTATAGCTACAGAAAAGCAATTATCCTGCTGCTGTTAATGCGCATGCACCTATGGTGAACTATCGCTGTCCAAAATGCAGCGCGCGCCATTCAGTCGGAGTCGACAAGATATTTGATGGTCGGCTAATATTCCGCTGTTCTAAATGCAAGATTTGTTCCATTGTTCCAATGACGGGTAGCATCGACGAGACTTACCTTGATTTTCTCGACCGGTACGAAAGCGGAACCGGTGTTGCGGACGCCGGCGACCTAAATCTCTTGATGGAGCAGGAAAGGATAATTCGGCCAGCCAAAGAAATAGATGCTTTCATGGCTGCGGCCAGTACTTCCGGCGACCCGCTTCTTGAAGATGTGCTCCGCTCGCAGCAGGACTATGTCGTCGACTTTCAGGCGCTAGAAGAGCCGCCCCCCGAGCTTGGTTCAGCCATTGAAGGTCTGCCTGTCGACGAAGCGATAATCAATGTACTGAAAAGCAAAAAGATCGAGTGCCTTTACAGTTTTCAGGAACAGGCGATCAAGAAAATCCTGCAGGGCAATGACGTGGTTATCACCGCGCCTACTGCGTCTGGCAAGACCGAGGCTTTCTGCATCCCTCTATTGCAGAAAATCTCGGAGGAGGTGCAGCGCTTTGGCTCGCTTCGCACGGGCGAAGGGAAAGTGTCTGCAATCTTTGTCTATCCCACGAAAGCGCTGTCCCGTGATCAGCTGCCCAAGATAAGAGAACTGGCAGAGCCGCTTGGCGCAAGAGTCGCGGTTTTTGACGGCGATACGGTGGAAAAGGAGCGGAGCTCTATAATCGAGTCGCCGCCAGACGTCATTATCACCAATTTCGACGTGCTGCACTACCACATGATGCACCGGACGAAATTTTCCAGGATCATAAGAACTGCCAAGTTTCTTGTAGTCGATGAGGCCCACGTCTATACCGGCGTCTTTGGTGCAAACGTGCATCACATCATCGCAAGGCTTGAGAGGCTCGCCGGCAATAGGTTCCAGCTCGTGGCCGCGTCGGCAACCCTACCAAACGCCGAGGAATTTTGCCAAACTCTCTTCGGTAGAAAGATGCATGTTGTACAGGGTAAGGGCAGGCGAGGCAGAATAAACCTTGCAATACTCTTTCCTTCCCTGCGCTCATACAGATCATTAGCGCTAGACCTCCTTCGGCAGACTACAAAGAGAAAGCACAGGACCATAGCATTTGCCAGCTCGCACCTTGGTTCCGAGCTCATGGCATTCTATGGATCGCGGCAGGGCGTCAGCATTAGGGTGCACAGGGCCGGCCTGCCACCAATTCTCAGAAAGGAGATAGAGCAGCAGTTCAAGACGGGGCAGCTGATGGCTATATCTGCTACTCCTACGCTGGAGCTTGGAATCGACATCGGCGATGTTGACGCGATAATTTCAAACATCGTGCCTGTCAACAGGCTCACCCAGCGAGTTGGGCGCGCGGCAAGGCGCGGCCAGCAGGGGTACGCCTTCTTGGCGCTTGGCAACGACCCTATAAGCCAATATTACAAGATGCATCCAGCAGACTATCTGTCAGATCATGAATACGCGTACACCGACCCGACGAACCCGTTCGTGCGGGAATACCAGGTCCTTGCGATGGCGTGCGACAGGCCGCTTTCTATGGCAGAATCAAAGCCGATGTGGGAGACGGTCCAAAAGCTCGTGTCAAAGGGCGTCATAACAATGGTCAGGGAGAGGTTCGTGCCCGACCTGAAGGAGGCCATGAAAATGCTTAATGAATACAGCATCCGGGGCATCGGAACCAGGGTTGACATCCAGTTCAACAAGAAAATCATTGGTGATCGTTCCTTGCCGCAGGCACTTGAAGAACTGCATCCGAATGCGATATACTTCCTTGCTGGCCGCCGCTACAAGGTTCAAGACTTACATTTTGAGCAAGACAGCCGGCACTACGCCGAGCTTGCCGTGATCCCTTCAGATTATCCGTACTACACAAAGGCTTTGACAGACGAATGGCCGTCAATTCTGGAAATATATGAGAAAAAGACAGTATTTGGGATTGAAGTAGCGTACTGCGAGCTCAAGATCCAAAAGAAAGTGCTGGGCTTCGCGAATATCGAGATCGGAAAGGAAGTAGCGCAAGGGAAGAAGATAATGCTGGACAAGCCGCTTGAATACGAGTTTGTCACGAAAGGCTTTGTGTTCAGGGCACCCCGCCCTGCAGACATTTTGGAAAAAGTCGATGACGAGCAATACGTAGAGATGAGCGGCTTCCACGCGTCGGAGCACGTCATCATAGAGGGAAGCGCAATGATAACGGGCGGAGCGTCCCAGGACCTCGGCGGTATTTCTCTTGGGTCTTCAGGACTGATATTTGTCTATGACGGGAGTGTAGGAGGTAACGGCGCAAGCAGGGCACTGTTTGACAGACTTGACAAGGCGTTTGGTCGTGCATTGCGGATATTGTCAGAATGTCCCTGCAAGAGCGAGAGCGGCTGCCCGCGTTGCACATATTCCTACCGGTGCGGCAACAACAACGAGTTCCTGCACAAACAGGCCGCCATTGAGGTGATGAATAGGATAGCAGACGGCGAAAAGACAAAGATAGGCGATAATGTCTGGGGCGATAGGGCGCTCGTATAACTGGGTAAAGTTTAAGAGTAGTCATCGATGGTTGAGTAATAAAATTGGAAGAGGCCGTAACTGCTACGCGTGCAAAGTGGCAGGCACTTGAGCACAAGGGTGTTGCATTCCCGCCCGAATATCAGCCAAGGGGCATCGTTGTAACGATCAAGGGCGAAAGGCTGACACTCAACCGGGATCAGGAAGAATTGATCTACGCGTGGGCAAAGAAAAAGGACACGCATTATGTGCAGGATTCTGTTTTCCAGGCCAACTTTATGGGCGACCTCAAGCCGCTTCTACCGGAAAAATACAAGAATATCACTATGAAAGACATTGACTTTTCAGCCGCTTACAAATTAGCAGACGAAGAAAAGCGAATGAAGGAACATGAAAAGGAAAGGTACAAGACTCTTGCAAAGGAGGAAAAGAAAAAGATCTCGCAGTCCAAAAAGGCTGAGCGTGAAAGGCTCAAGGCGACGTACGGCAAGGCGGTGGTTGACGGAGTTGAAGTTGACATCGCGAACTGGCTAGTCGAGCCTCCAGGATTGTTCATGGGCCGTGGCCAGCATCCGATGCGCGGGCGATGGAAGCCACGCGTGAGACCGAAGGACGTTACTCTTAATATGGGAAAAAATGCGTCCGTGCCGGAAGGCAACTGGAAAGAGATCATCCACGACCAATCATCAACTTGGCTTGCCACTTGGATGGAAAACCTGACTGGCAAGCGTAAATACGTGTGGCTTCACGACTCTGCAGCACTAAGGCAGGAAAACGACAAGGCAAAGTACGACAAGGCGAAAAAGCTTGCCGAGCAGGAGGGAAGGGTGCACCGCGAGGTGATAAAGAGGTTGATGAAGGGAGGCGACAAGACCGCAACGGTAGCCTATCTAATCTTGAAACTTGCTATGAGGGTCGGCGACGAAAAGGACCCTGATGAGGCCGACACAGTGGGGGCAAGCACGCTGCGAGTCGAACATATCAAGTTCCCACAGGCAGCCAGCAAACAAATGATAGAGTTCAATTTCTTGGGCAAGGACAGCGTCCCTTGGCAGAAGACGCTGGAAATCAATTCGGATGACACAAAGGCACTGTTTGAAAACCTGAAGAAATTCATGCAGGGTAAAAAGCCTAGCGAACCGATCTTTGACGGCATCAATTCGCGCAAAGTAAACGCGTTCCTACAGGACATAATGCCGGGTCTGACGGCCAAGGTGTTTAGGACTTGCATCGCAACGAGAGTAGTGCAGCAAGAGCTGTCAAAGGCAAGAGTTGATCGGAGCTCTTCTGAGGCCCAGAAAATCTATGCCGCTAGAAGAGCAAACCTTGAAGCTGCGGTAAAGTGCAACCACAAAAAGGGAGTCGACCCAAAGAATCCTGCCGCCAAAAAGGCGCTTGAAAAATTCGAAGAAACGGTAACCAAAAAGAGGGAAGCAATAGCCCAACTAAAGGCAGATATTGCCGCCAGGAAATGGAAGACGCAGCTTCAGGAGCAGCGGCTAAAAGAGCGGTTGGAAAAGATGGAAGTTCAGCTAAAGCTCCAGCAGGAAACACGCGACTACAGTCTAGGCACTTCACTTCGGAACTATATCGATCCGCGTGTCATGAAAGCATGGCTCAACTACGTAATCCTTGACTGGACAAAGGTTTACACGGCGACGCTCCAACGCAAGTTCATGTGGGTCGAAAGTCACAAGGATACAAACTTTCGAACGTTCTATCCTGAGACGAAGAACTAGTGCGTCAGAAGACTTATATCATTTCCAGCGTTCCTTTTAAGCTTGATCGGATATTCTAATGATATCTACATATCCTTGGAGAGATAGAATCAGATTTTTCATTCCGGGGGTTCTCCTAATTAGTGGAATTGCCAATATTCCAGTGTCTGTCCAGCAGGAGCAAGATTATGCTTCAGTGTCTCTATTTATAGCTGTTTTTGCAAACGGCGATACGCTTGTCGAGTACGATGTCAGTATTAAGGATCCGCTTAAGGAGGAAATAAGGGTCAACCTGTTCGGTGGAACGCACATTAACGATCTTATCGTCGTAGACTATGACGATGAGCTGGTGGACTATGACATCGGAAATAGCCCAAACGAAATATTGCTGAATACACCGGGAGTTCCTAACGTCAGGATAAGTTACACGACACCGGATCTTGCCAACAGGAATCAGGGTATATGGACTTTTTCGCTCAACTCTACCACCAGTTTTTCAGTGAGGCTCCCACCTGACAGTGTGCTTATTGATAACGATCCCATTCCTTCTTCAATCAGGTTTTTCAACAACCAGCCTCTTTTGACATTTGATAAGCCTGGAACTATTCGAGTTAGCTATGCCATAGGTGTCCTCGGTACAGAGGATCAGGCAAACATTGCCATACAAGTTGCCGACGTAGCAATCAAGGAAACGCACAAGAATTACCCTGGCATTGTTCTAACGGAAGCTGAGGATCTTGTCAAGAAGGCGGTTGTAGCCCTGAACAGCAGCAAGTTCGCTGAAGCAGAGTCGCTGGCAGCCAAAGCAAATGATGCTGCAGTTGCTGCAGGCAAAAACTATGAGGGGGCGCAAAGCGCAATTGCCGAAGCCGATAGCAGGATAGAGCAGGCGGTTAGCGAGGGCCGCGATGTTTCGGCCGCCGGGCAGATGTTGCTACAGGCAAAGAACGAATTTGCAAGCGGCAACTATGTAGCTGCGAAAAATTCTGCCCAAGGCAGCGTCGGAGCGATAGGTAACAAACCGCCCGATCCAGTGATACCCTTGCCGCTGATAATCGTCGGAGCGGTAGTCGCGGCGGGTGGTGTGGGCGCGTTGGTCTTTCTTAGAAAGAGAAAACAGCCGTCGATGCAAGTGCTTAGGAGAGGCCAGCCTAAGGTTTCTAACAACAAGACGGCAATGCTGCAGCCGCCTGCAGCATCACAAGAGGAAGAAATGGAAGAGGAACCCGCAGGGACAGAAGAGTCCTTTGAAACTGAGAGTAGCGTGCCACTCGAACCGGGCACGATCCCAGATTCACAGATCGACAAGTCGGTACTTGGCAGGATAGTCGGCAAGGTAATTGAAGAAAGACCACACTTGCGTCCCGAAGACCAAGATGTGTTGAAATTCCTTGCTGAAAGAGAAGGAGCTGCATTTGAAAGTGAGATCAGGACCAAGTTCCAGCTACCCAAGACCACGATTTGGCGACTGGTCAAAAGACTGGAAAGGGAGGAGCTTGTCGAGATACGCAAAGCCGGCGGCCAGAACCTCATCAAATTCAAGTTTGAGGACAAGCTTCCTTAGCCACGCTTAAATAAAGCAAAATTAACGATTATTTATGAGCCACGTCCCAGACGATATTTCTTCATTGCTGTCTACGCCTATCGAACATTACATCAATACAAACTTGGTAATTCTAGAAAGTGACAAGTTCACGGACGAGGCGCTGAACCTCATGAAGGAGAAGGACGTCAGGAGTGTCCTTGTGTCCCACCTTGGCGAGGTCATGGGCATTGTTAGCAAGACTGACATATTGTTCAAGGTAATGTCGCAGGGGAGGAACCCCGGCAAGGTCCGCCTTCGGGAAATAATGACAAGCCCCGTACTGGCAGTGGACCCGCACAACACGATACAGGAAACACTTTCCATCATGGACAAGCACGTTATCCGGCAGGTCATTGTTAGCTCGCACTCGGCCGTCCTTGGAATGGTTTCACGGGACGACCTTTTTGAAAAGATACATATGGCAACAATGTCGACTGCGCACACCGCGATCAAAGGGACGCCTGTCTGCATCATAAATCCAAAGGCCATTGTCTACATGAAAGACATCAACACCGCCAAGCTGGTCTGCCCCTACTGCGAGTCGCCTTTTGATACAAAGGAAGGATTATCGAGACACATCGACAGACTGCACTCTGGGTCTGGTGTTCTTGAAGGCGATGTCAGGCGTATGTTTGAATAGAGAAATATACTTTAGGTGGCATAATAGGCGCATTCAGGCGCTTGCATAGCTTATATTATGTAGTGCGAAATTTCAGCTGACAATAGCCGGGGTAGCTCAGCTTGGTTAGAGCGTACGACTCATAATCTCATAAAATAAGAAATCGTAAGGTCGCGGGCTCAAATCCCGCCTCCGGCACCTTCTCTCAATGTGAACGGACTTCGGACTTGTTGTTCGCGTAGGCATTTCTTTTTCTTGAAATGCTCGTTGCACTTTTCGCATTTGAATGGCTTCTCAAACTCTTCTTCAAGAAACCGCCGCCTCCGTTCTTCTCGCGAGTCAATGACGTAATCTGATTTTCGATAATTATCATGGCATTGGAACTCTATCTCTTTCGTTTATTTACTCTAAGATTCTTCTGTACGCCGTTATTCCTCAATGTTCTTTTTCCGTATCTTCTTGTAATTAGAGTGTCCAAGGTAAAGGTCTGAAAAGCTGCTTGGATCACGCGGACCCTCTTCCCTGTCATAGATTTCGCGCTTGGCGCCAAGACCCTTGCACCATAAGCATACAAGCCCATCCACGTATAGCCGCCCTTTGCAATGGACACATTTCGGCATTTCCAATTTGTTAGACATGCGTCGTATTCTTAACCTGATGTGTGTAATAACGAATAATAAAACAACAGCTCTTATTATGCCCCCCATACTATATCGACAATATTGCCGAGAAAGACGATCTATGGCCGGTGCCCAAAATGCAAGACAAAAAGTGAGCTTGAAGTCGTTTCAGGGACGCCGGGCAGGGAAAAGTTCCGGTGCAACCAGTGCTATCACAATTTTGGAATGGACGAACTCTAATCCAGACACGATTATATATGAATTGCAAAACATTCTTTGCGGTGCCGTCGTAGCTCAGCCCGGGAGAGCACTCGACCTTTTTGGGGTGAAGCTGAAGACCGAGCTGTCGTGAGCTCAAATCTCACCGACGGCACTCTATGCTTTAACTGCGTTCCTGACAATCTTGGCTACATTATCGATTATCCTGCCGGACGCTGATAGGTGGTTCTTGGCTTCAAATATCGCTCGCAATTCCTGCTTTGACAAGTGTTTTGAAATGCTTTTGTCTCTGAAAGCCGCATCGAAAAAGTGATCGCCTGATTCAAGCGATGCAAATGCGACCCGCTGTATGTCTCGGTATGCTTCAAAACGCGCAACACCTTTCTTTACCAACGCCTCAAGCACAAACTCGGCGTAGATCTGCCCCTTTGTTATTTCTAGGTTTGATGCAATCTTGTCCCTATCCACTTTCAGCTCCGAAACAACCTTGGTCATTGCATTAAGCATTTCGTCAAGCAATATCGCGGCCATAGGTATAGTAAAGCGCTCGTTGGCAGAATTTGAAAGGTCCCGTTCGTGCCACAGCGCAATATTTTCCATCGATACGCTGACAAATGAGCGCAACATCTTGGCAAGCGAAGACACCCGCT
>CBQWHN010000037.1:0-9554 GCA_967728685.1 uncultured Nitrososphaera sp. | reverse complement strand
CCAAGAAATAAAAAGCAGGCTTGCGGCCGGAAAGCCAGCAGAAAAGGAAGAGATACCATTTCCTGTGCATAAGGAAAAGAAGAAGGAAGTGTCTACCAAGGAAGAAGTGAAGAAGGTGCCAAAGGCGAAGAAAGAACCCAAGAAGAAAGAAGCAAAGGAAGAAAAGAAGGAAAAGAAGAAGGCTAAGGGAGGCAAGAGCAAGAAGAAATGAGTCGAATGTTCCAGTCACCATCAAGCCAGCAGCAGGTAGAATGGAAGCCTAGAACGACACTTGGAAGCATGGTGCTGGCAGGCAAAATAAACTCAATGGACCAGATCTACGAAAACGGCATGAGGATACAGGAAGCTGAGATCGTCAAGCATCTCCTTCCTGACATGAAAAGCCAGGTGGTCCACGTCGGCATTGTCCAAAAGCAGACCGACGCAGGTGAGATGACGCGCTTCAACGCTCTGGTGGCAGTAGGCAATGAGGCTGGCTGGTTTGGTATCGGCAAGGGCAAAGCTTCTCAGATGAGGGTTTCAATAGACAAGGCTACAAATGCCTCTTATCTTAACGTCATTCCAGTCAAGCTTGGCTGCGGAAGCTGGGAGTGCAAGTGCAACCAGCTCCACTCTGTGCCATTCAAGGTGCGGGGCAAAGGCGGCAGCGTTACAATCGAAATCATTCCGGGTCCCAGGGGGCTTGGTATTGTTGCAGGCGAAAACATCAAGAATTTGTTAAAGCTGGCGGGGCTGAAAGACTCATGGACAAAGTCCTTCGGGTCGACTAGCACAATGTCGTCAACAACAAAAGCAATTTTCAATGCTCTGCGGAGCACGTACAGCGTAGGTTAAATTAACATGGCATATCTCGTAGTCAGAATAAAGGGAACGGTTAACATACCACGATGGGCGCAGGCTACTCTTGATGGCCTAAACCTCGACAAGCGCTTCCGGGCAACACTAGTGCCGGAAAGTGAGCAGTACCTTGGTATGCTGAGGAGGGTTAAGGAAGAGGTCGCGTGGACAAAAGCAGACGCCGGCATTGTGAAAGAACTTCTTGAAAAGCGCGGCAGAAAGACAGGCTACAAGCCCATAACGAATTCCGACCTTCCAAAGGAGTACAAAGGCATCGATGATCTTGCAGCCGCGATAGCAGAGAACAAGGTCGCCATTAGCAAGCTAGCAGGCTTCAAACCTTGGTTTGCACTCAGTCCTCCAAGGGGAGGTTTCAAGAGAAAGACCAAGACCCAGTATGCGCAGAACGGGGTTCTCGGAGAAGACGACGAACTGCTCGAGATCGTTAAGAGGATGCTCTAGCGCAGCAAGACTTAATTAAGGTGCAAGTGAACGTGATAACTAATTCCAGCAGCACAGTGATAATTTATGGCTACTAGATTTAGAAAAAGCAGGAGGCAACGCGGCAGCCGGTATTGTGGCTGGGGCCAAGTTGGCCAGCACAGGCAAGCCGGCAGCAGAGGCGGCATTGGGGGCGCTGGAAAGCACAAACACTTCTTCATAAGAACAGTCATCGAGGAACCCGACCACTTTGGTCACGATCCTTTCAACTCTTTTAACCGCAACATTGTGCAGAGGTGGGTAAACGTCCGCGACTTGGACGCTGTCTTTGCCAAGCATGGCAACGTCGACAAAGGTGGCAAGGTTATCCTAGACTTGACCTCGCTGGGTTACGACAAACTGCTGGGCGGAGGCTCTATCGGCGGAGCTTATGCGATCAAGGTAGCAAAGGTGTCAGAAAATGCCAAGAGCAAGATTGAGGCTGCAGGTGGCGAGGTTATAACAGATGAGCAGCACGACGACAAGTGAGCACGGGCTACGGCGCGTCATCAAGACCGTATCTGCCTACGTTCCGCAAGTCCCAAAGCCAAAGAAGAAGATTTCACTATCAGAAAAATTCGTCTGGACCGGCATCGCGCTTTTCGCCTACCTGATAATGGGCCAGATCCCGCTTTACGGAGTAACTGAAGACCCAAAGTTTGATTTCCTTCAGTTTGCGAGAGTAATTTTTGCAGCACAGCAAGGAACACTGATGGAGCTTGGCATCGGCCCAATAGTTACAGCGGGATTGCTCATGCAGCTGCTGAAAGGGTCAGACCTGATCAAATTGGATTTCAAGAATCCGGACGACAGGTCGCTCTTTACGTCGGCGACAAAGATAGTCACGATAATAGTAATCTGTGCTGAAGGCGGCCTCTACGGCGCAAGCGTCTACGGACCCCTGACAGCCGACGAGGCTCCTTTCGCCATCTATGTAGTAATAGCACAGCTCATAGGCGCAAGCATAATCGTAATGCTGATGGACGAAATGGTGCAGAAAGGGTGGGGTGTAGGCTCGGGCCTCAGCCTTTTCATCATGGCCGGCATTGCCCAGACTATACTGTGGAGTGTGTTTAGTGTAGTTCCTGGAAATGATGGTCCAGTAGGCATACTGCCATTTACAATAAGCGCAGTCACTAGTGGGCACGGCGATGACATATTCTTCCGCACCGGTCAGCTTCCGAGCCTCTTTGCTCTTAGCCTGACAATAATCGTTATACTCATCCTAGTATATATCGAGGGAATACATGTCGACGTGCCGATCGTGTCGACAAAGTATAGGGGCTTCACAGCTGTCTATCCGATCAAGCTGCTCTACACTTCAGTTATCCCGGTTATACTGTCGTCTGCGCTTCTTGCCAACGCTGTCTTTATGGGACAGATGTTGTGGGCCAACTACAACCCCGACAACAAGAGCCCTATTTTCAACTTGATTGCGCAATTCGATCCCAGCTCTCAAGGAGGCCAAGCAGCGCCAATTGGAGGCATATTATACTACATAACATCTCCTAGGAGCCTTGACCATGTAGTACAAGACCCTGTAAGGGCTGTGATATACGTTATATTTCTTACAGCCATTGTCACGGTCTTTTCAAGGCTGTGGGTAGAGCTTGGTGGACTTTCTGCTAAGAATGCTGCCAAGAACCTTCTCGATGCCGACGTTCAGGTTCCAGGCTTCAGGCGCGCTGAAGGATCGGTAGAGACTCTCCTTAACAGGTACATCCCATCTCTCACTATAATCAGTGGTATAACACTCGGACTCCTATCTTCCCTTTCAGATATCTTGAATGTCTTTGGAAGCGGTACTGGCCTTTTGCTTATGGTCAACATTATGGTCAGCTACTACCAGACGTTGGTCAAGGAGCAGGTAGACATGCACATGCCCGGTCTGGCGGCTATGCTTGGCAGAAAACTATAAGCGCGCCGTGATTGTCGGCATTCCAGGCGTGGGAAAGACCACAGTCATCACCCGCGCGGCAGAAATACTCAACAAGAAGCGCAAAACCACAATCGTAGTTTTTGGCACAGTCATGTTCGAAGAGGCCAAAAAAATAGGACTGAAGAGCAGGGATGAAATGCGCAGGATGCCCGTTGAGGACCAACGCCGCCTGCAGGAAATGGCCGCGCAGCGCATCGCAGAAATGAATGACGACATCTTACTGGTCGACACACACCTTTTCATAAACACGGGGGAAGGGTACTACCCCGGGCTCCCGATGAGGCTCTTGAACATCATGAAGCCGACTAACATGATCATGGTAGCCGCCGACGCAATCGAAATAGCGAAGCGGCGCAAGACCGATCAGACGCGTCGGCGTGACATCATTTCTGCGGAAAACATACAGAAAGAACTTGACATTTCGAGGATGATGGTGGCGTCCTGCTCTATCCTCACAGGCGCTCCATTTGCAATAATCATGAACAATGACGGTCAGGTGGACGAAGCGGCAGCAAATATAGCAAGGACGCTGTTAGTAGGAGATGAAAAATGAACCTCCATGACCTGCTGATGCAGTTTTTCTCCCCGCAGTACACACAGCATCCATTATTCCCTGACCTAGTAAGCGCGACAATTGTTGCACTACTGATATCGGTCGGTATGAATTTTGCCTTTGCGATGCTCCGGAAAAAGACCACTGACATCGAAAAGATGAACAGGGTCATGAAGGAGACAAACGAGTGGCGCAGACAGTACACCGACGCGGTCAAAAAGCAGGACAAGCCCAGGATCGAGGAGCTGAAAAAGAAGCAGGCTTACGTTAACAAGATGGCTCTTGAGATGCAGCAGCAACAGATGCGTCCGATGTTCATCTATATGATACCGTCGTTCATGATCTGGATTTTCGTGTTCCCTGCCATATTTGGAGGAACGGTATCAATATCGCCGATAGAACTGCCATTTGTAACATGCAATGAAGAAAACGTGCAACACGACATGAAGCAACAAACAAACGAAGACGGCACTCCCAAGACCAACGCGGACGGTAGCCCCGTTTACACTGGGCCGTGCAGAATACCTGGCCAGGTCTACCTGTGGGGATGGTTCCTGATAGGTTCATTTGGCTTTAGCGGCATAATATCAAAGGTAACAAAGACTAGCATGCCGAGCATGACCTAGAATTGGTGGCCAACAAGTTCAGTATTGTCATTTCAGGCTGGCCAGCAGTGGGGAAGACGACAATAGCAGGCAAGCTCTCGGAAGAGTTTGGCCTCGTGATGTATAACGGGGGAGACATATTAAAGATGCTTGCAGCAGAAAAAGGCTACTCTACTGCAAGCGACGACTGGTGGGACACTGCAGACGCAAAAAAGTTCATGCAAGAGCGCAAGTCAGATCCGTCGTTTGACAAAAAAGTGGATAAAAAGCTGAGTGATTTGGTGAAAAAGGGGGACGTCGTCATTACCAGTTACACAGTACCATGGCTCGTAAAAGAGGAATCAGTGATAAAGCTCTGGCTCCGGGGCTCGCCGGAAAACAGGGCGAGAAGAATGGCAAACCGAGACGGCATTAGCTTTGCAGAAGCAAAGAAAATAATCGCGCTTAGAGATGATGAGAACAAAGAGATCTATCGCAGGATGTACGGATTTCGCTTCGGCGAGGACTTGACGGTCTTTGACTACATGCTGAACACTGACAGACTGCCGCTTGACCCGCTTATCGAGATATCCAAATTAATAGTCAGGCGGCAAATAGGTGGATAGCCTTGAACCTGCCGCAGCTAGAGAACCTTGTCAAAGTGGGCGACGACATCACCAACGACAACTATGGTCACTACCCTGACAGGCGACCTGTCGAGTCCTTGCTGTATTATGGCCTTGTGCTTGTCGACAAGCCGGCCGGGCCGACAAGCCATGAAGTAGTGGCATGGGTAAAGCGCATACTGGAAATTGAAAAGGCTGGACACAGCGGCACGCTTGACCCCGGAACAACCGGGCTTTTGCCACTCGGTCTAGGGGAGGGCACCAAGGCACTTTCAGTGCTGTTGCTGGGCTCGAAGGAGTACTATGCCCTTGCGCGCATTCATTCGCACGTTTCAGTTGACAAGCTAAAGCACATGATGAAGGAATTCACCGGCGAGATATACCAGCGGCCACCGCAGCGCTCATCTGTCCGACGCGTTACCCGCATCCGGGCTGTTTACGAATTCGACTACCTTGAAAATCACGACAGGCTAGTGCTCATGCGGATCCTTTGCCAGGCCGGCACGTACATTCGGAAGATTATCTATGACATTGGCGAAGTGCTGTCATCGGGCGCGACAATGGTGGAGCTTCGCAGGACAAAGGTGAGTAACCTGACAGAGCAAAACGGCGGCCTCGTGAGGCTGCACGACCTCGCAGACGCGTACCAGCGCTACAAGGAAAGCAAGAGTGATGAAAAATTGCGTAGGCTCATTCTGCCAATAGAGCATTGCCTGGAAGGTATAAGGGCAGTAACAGTGCGTGATACAGCAGTCGACGCGATGTGCCACGGTGCGCCGCTTGCGGTACCCGGAGTGGTAGCTTTGCCGAAGGACCTGCGGCTGGGAGAGCTAGTGGGTGTCTACACCCTCAAAGGCGAGGTGGTTGGGCTTGGGCAAGCGGCAATGACAAAGGAAGAGATAGAGCAGAACACCCGCGGAATAGCGTTTGTGATGAAGCGGCTTATCATGAAGCCCGGGACATACCCAAAGGCTTGGCGGTCAAAGGGTACACAGGCAGTCAATATCAGGGTGCCGACAGAAGTCGACCTTGACAAGCTGGAAAACGAAAACGCCGATATATCATGAAAAATTGTTACAGGGTTTCGCCGATGCCAGGCATCTTGCGGTCCAGCTTGGCAATGTTCTTTGAAAGGTTTTCAATTGTGCCGGGAATATGGCATTTGCACATGCAGTCGCTGCAGTCAACGTGATTCCCGCCCTTGCAGTGATCAGATAACCCCTGAGTAGCCAAAAGCAATGATCGTTGTACGTTCCTCAATTTTTAGCTTTGTCTTTGCCTATGATTAATATAATGTGGCTAGTGTGCAAGGTGTAGTGCCGGGGTCGCCTAGCCCGGTAGGGCGCAAGCCTGGAATTTGTCAAACCGGCCAGCTTGTGACCCGTGAGGGTCCCGAGGGTTCAAATCCCTCTCCCGGCGCTTATTTCGAGGGTATTAGCAAAAGGCCTGAAGGTGGTAAGAACCAAGGACTCAAATCCAGTCAATCGCTTTTACTTCCATAAGTCCACAAGAGTCCACAAGTAATTCCAAGCGCAAACCAGAACACGGTCATTGACAGCGAAATGGCAGACCTCCACGCGCTGAGAAGGGGCAACGGCAGGAGCGAATCGTCTTCGCTTTGGTAATCAGGGAAGGCAAGGAACGCTCCGGCGACCACCATCAGATAGAGCGCGGCAGCCGCGAGCGCCTTCTCCTTCCTCCTTACATTGCGAAAGCCAAAGGTAATGCCTAACGCAGCCAGCGCTGACACCGTAGTATATCCTGCAAGGAATCCCTGATAGGTGCCGGCAACTTCGGGGTCAAATGCCGCCGCTGGACTTGGGGGATATTTTACTGTCGGGATGACGTAAAGCACGAACCATGCAATGCCGGCTATCAGAAGAGCTGCCTTGAGCGGGCTCGTCCTCCTGATCTTGCCAACAACAAAAGTGCCTCCTACAAGCGCGCCGGCCGCAAGCCCGATTATTATAGAGCCGTACAGCTGAGAGAAATAGATTGATTGCAGCTGGGCGTCAAATTCTTCTTCATCAAATTCACCCATTGCAAGCAGGTTTTCAAGCTCAATTTCTGCAAGAGCAGCGGTATAGGGCTGCACAAGTGCTACATTGATCCCGACAAGAACGCCGCTTGCGACAAGCCCGGCCAGGATAGACAGCCCAAAAGACCTGCCTATGTGCAAAGGTCTCATCATAGCTCTTCGTCAAGCTCTTCAATCGCGCCGGCTTTTGATATTTCGTGCAGACGCATCGCCACCATCCTGAAGTACTCGTTCTTGTTGATCATGCCCTTTTCATCAAGCATTTCAACAAGCGTTGTTAGCCTGGCGCTCAGCTCTTGTGCTTCGCTCATCTCCTTGCCGGTTACCTTTTTCGGCTCCACAAGGTCGTCACCATCTGCGCCGTGTGCGCGCTGACGCCTTCTCTTGCCTGCCATCTAGCCAGAATACGCAAGAAGCAAGTATATAATTGTCAGTCGAGGAACTTGAGGACCTTACCTATTACTTTGTCGTGCAGCGCCTTCTTTTCAATAGAGATCAGGATGAGGTGATCGCCGTAAGGGAACGACGCTATCTTGATCTTTTCACGCTCTGACATGGTGTAAACAGTCTTGCCGTATTCTATGTCAAAGTCCGACCTCATGGCGTTTCTGAGGGCGTAATCGATGTATAGCTTGCGCCTGTCATCCCTCGGCTCGAGCGGCTTGATCCCTTTTCGCATGCCGCCGGCCACGAGCATGCCCATCTTGTCTATCACTCCAGCAAACCTGATGCTGCGATCCACTGCAAAAATCCGGTCGCACAGCTTGTCAAAGTCGCTTCCAGGCAACGCCCATTATGATATAAAAGTGGGTTAATATGTTTTAAATATTGTTTTCTGGCAGAGTTTTCCAAATGTCTGAAACGGCGATCAGGGAGCTGGACTGGTATCTGCGCGATCATTTGTTCCGACAGTCAAATGCCGGCAAGGCCGCGTTCAGGCAAGAGTCGCTGCCACGCGAGATGGCTGCCCTTTACCTCAGGTACAGAAACGCCGACCTTCAACAGCTGTCAAAAACAATGATCCCTGTCTTGGAATCTCTGATTGCAAGAAATGTTCTGGAGCGAACCGGCACTGAGCTGAGGCTACAGGGTCGTCTGGCGCGCCTCCAGTGCGCAAAATGTTTTTACATCAACTACCTGACAGAGGCAGAGCAGAGGGCTTGCCTCCGGTGCCAGCACGGCGAGCTCCATGATTTCCCGAAGAAGAAAGCTTGATATGAACTCCAGCAAGGCTTGTAGTTAGTGCAGCTGCAGAGCAGGAAAAAGTGGACGATCAATGGTACGTCCAGGATCAGGCCAGCGCAGGAGACCTTAGAGAAGGTCATCCCGATATCAAAGAGAATAGGCGTGACTAGGCTTGCCGACATCACCGACATGGACGTCCTGCGCATCCCAAACTACTCGGCAGTGGTGCCAGGCACCGAGGACTATATCTGGGTCTACAGCGGCAAGGGCCCGACAAAGGCGCATGCCATGGCAAGCGCTCTCATGGAGAGCATCGAGCGCTATTCTTCGCTGCCCTCGGGAGGCCCGCGAAAATTTACCAGGTCAAGTTATGCCGAGCTGTCCAAGACCCATCAGGTCCTCCATCCAGACAGATTAGTAGAGCCTGTGCGGTTTCAATACCGCGACGACATGCTGATGGACTGGCTCTCTGGCTACGACCTTGTCAGTGGCGAAGAAGTGATGGTTCCTGCATCGGCCGCCCTGTTCCGGTACACGCCGGCTCCGCCGGCAGTCAACCCGTTTGCATACTTTCACACAAACGGCCTTGCGTCAGGCAACGTGATGGAAGAAGCAATATGCCATGCGCTGTGCGAAGTGATCGAGAGGGACGCCATGAGCCTTGCAGAACTGCGGGCAAGCGCGATCCCGTTCCACATTCTTCGCACAGTATTGCTTTCACTAAATTCTGCAGGCAAGCGCGTGCCGTCGATCCCAGCGTCCAGGTTTGTCGACGACCCGAGCGTATTTCCAGACGTAGACATTTCCGGAATCGATTTTCATCCTGCTAAGAACCTTGTTAACAAGTTCAATCGCGCCGGCATTTCACTTACGATAAAAGACATTACTTCTGACATTGGCATCCCGACGTTTAACGCAAGCAGTGTCGAATGGGTTACCCACGACTACGGCTACCTTGCAGAAGGGCACGGCACGCACCCCGACGCAAGAATTGCGCTTCTCCGGGCAATCACTGAAGTGTCGCAGACAAGGGCCGCCAACATACAGGGAGCGAGGGACGACCTGCGCAAGATAAAATACGGGGAGCAGAACACCGATGACCGGCGCGCCTGGCAGTTCATGGCATCAACTAAAAAGATAAGGTTCTCGCAGGTGCAAACGTTCTTTAACGAAGACATTCTGGACGACATCAAGCTTATCCTCTCAAGGCTTAAGAGCGTTGGACTTTCGCAGGTGATAATTGTCGACCTTACAAACTTGGACATCGGAATCCCAGTTGTAAGAGCTATAGTGCCCGGGCTCGAGACCTTCA
>CBQWHN010000036.1:0-9716 GCA_967728685.1 uncultured Nitrososphaera sp. | reverse complement strand
GCAGGGCGCAAAATCATGCACCTTGCTGTCATGGAGGCTGAGTCCAAGTTGAGGCGCAAGGGCAAATCAGTACAATTGCCTGATTTCATGGCTTTCCCGAGTAGGGCGTACTGGAGGCTGCCTGAAGGCAGGTTGATAATCGACAGCAAGGATTGGCTGGACGACCTTGGCTATACGGTGACAAGGAAAAGGCGCCTTGGCAATGTCAACAGTAGGACGATGCTATATGTGCTGAACGATGAACGCAAGATTGCAGTAAAAGAGCTTGCAAAGACAAAGGCTGTGAAATGGGCCGCGTTGAACCTGTGGACTGCGCCGGTGAAAAGGTTCAGGATTGACCCACTCTTACGGCTTGGCACCGAATACAAAGCCATTCGGTACATTAGAAGCCTCGGACTGTACACACCAGCCATTGACGCAGTCGTCCTTGACAGGAAGCTTCTTGCTACGCAGTTTATCGAGGGCAAGACACTTGCCGACGTCATAAGGGATTGTATCAGGGGCAGAGGCGACGTTAACCTGCTCAGAGAAGCAGGCGCTCAAATTGCAAAAATACACAGCGCCGGCTCGTGCTTTGGCAATATAAAGCCCAAGAACGTAATTGTCAGCGGTAGTGATCTATATTTTACCGACGTAGAGCAGTTTGTATTTCAGGGCGGCGACCCGGTGTGGGACCTTGCGCAATTTATCAGCTGGGGGTTAAAGGGCATCAGCAATAGCGACATGGTAGCTGCAATGACAAGGGAATTCCTGAAAGGATACATTGACGTTGTCGGCCCTGGCAACATCGTTCGCCTTGCAAGTAGCCGGCGCTACATCGAGTCATTTTACCCTGTGCTATCCCCCTCTGTAGCGCGGACGATCAAAAAAGTGATTAAAGAACTCGCGAAATAGCGGCTATTTTTTGCCCTTCTTAGCCGTTTCCTTGTGCATAAATTCGGTAAAGCCGCACTTGCCGCAGGTGAACCGGTCCTTGTGTTCGGCCATGAATGTTCCCTTGCCACACCGCGGGCAATCGCGCTTGCTCCTCGTCACCTTGTCCCCCGAAATCTTGTAGAACTTGTACACTGCTACCTCTCCCTTGGCTGGAGCCTTTTTGTCAGCCATTACTTCTTGGCACCTCCAGCAGCGGAGCCGCCTTTGGAAGCAGCTGTCTCCTGTTTGGCCTTAAGCTTCGCAGCCTTTTCATCGTCAAGTATCTTTTTCCTCTCTTCCTTTGGAAGCGTCCTTAGCAGCCTGTACCGAGGCAGATGCTTTGCAGCTTCCTTTTCGTCGTCATATACATAAAATACGGCGTGCACGTCGGTCATTCCGGTCTTGCATACGAGATTAACAGGAATAACTTGTTTTTTATCGACATTGAGCTGGCTTGCTATCTTTTCAGCCGCCTCTGTCCTCCTGATCTTGCCAGCAGCTCCCCTGAACAGCGCTTTTACCTCGCGCCTGTTCAAAAGTGAATTTCTGCGGTCTTCCAACGTAACGACTTCCTGAGCAGACAAATCAGACAAAATCCTTCCTGTAACTCATATAAGTATTTGCTTGTACGAAAATCAAATATACCCTAGCCTTGGAGAGTGGATGAATGAAACCATTCTTTCAGGAGTTTTGCGACAAGGTAATTGCGCTTGACAAGTCAATCAGGTTTGCCGCGATTGCAGACGAAGACGGCAAGCTCGTAGCCACGTCACAGAGAAAGGGTCTCAAAGCACTGTTGACCTCGGAGGAGAGGGCGCAGTATGCAATTACGGCTGCGACGCGCCAGTACACCCGCCTTCGGTGGGAGTACCTGCTTGGCAGGATCAATTATGCGATGTCGCACTATGCCAAGATAATCAGGGCAACGATCCCGATAGCAGATGAAAACAGTCGCCTGTCCTACGTGCTCTTGCTGTCGTTTGATGTCGACGCAGGAAACGTGCACGATCTGATAATGAACAAGATGATCCCGCTTGTGCGCAAGAACACGAGCAAGTTCTTAAAAGAACGTTAGCTGTTTTTTCTTCTACATGATTCAGGCTGCATCAAGAACTATTTACTGATTATGAAACAATGCAAAGGTATATTTTTCATAGCTAGGGTAGCTGGCATATGACCCTAGAAAGCCTCGGCGAATACGTTGAAGCTTTGGAGAAGGCCGGACAACTTAGGCGCGTCAAGGCGAAGGTAAGCCCGGATCTGGAGATAGCTGAGGTCATGCGCAGGCTGATGTATTCCGACGGGCCGGCAGTGCTATTTGAGAACGTCGAAGGTTCGAACATGCAGGTTCTTGGCAACGCGTTTGGTAGCATGAAGAGGTTGGAAATTGCGTTAGAGACAGAGGACTTTACCGAAATTGGAAGACGCATCACCGAGCTTACAAAAATGAAGATGCCGTCAGGCATGCTCGACAAGCTAAAGATGCTGCCCAAGCTGTCTGAAATAGGCGAGTACGGACCCAAGTACGTCGACAGCGGGCCTGTAAATGAGATAGTTGAGACTGAGAAGGCGTCGCTCAACTCAATGCCTGTGCTCAAGTCGTTCCCAGGCGATGCCGGACGCTTTATTACTTTTGGCCTTACTGTTACAAAGCACCCGGAGACTGAAATCCGGAATTTTGGAGTTTATAGGATTCAAGTCATCGACGACAAGCACGCGATAATGCACTGGCAGATGCACAAGCGCGGCGCGCATCATTACAGAATGCTGAAAGACCAGAACAAGAAGATTGAAGTCGCGATAGTGATTGGCGCAGATCCGGGAACCATCTTCAGCGCAGTAGCGCCTGTGCCAGAAGGCATGGACAAGTACCTGTTCTCAGGCATTACTAGGAAGAAGGGCGTCAAATTAGTAAAGTGCAGAACGGTCGATCTTGAAGTTCCTGCCAATTCCGAAATAATACTTGAAGGGTACGTCGATCCAAACGATGTCAGGATGGAGGGGCCGTTTGGCGACCACACCGGATACTATACGCCCGCAGAGCCGTTTCCGACTTTCACTTTGACATGTATCACGAGACGCAGCCATCCAATCTACCTCACGACGGTGGTTGGCAAACCAATCTTGGAAGACGCTTACATCGGCAAGGTGATCGAGCGGTCATTCCTACCGCTGATCCAGATGTTCCAGCCTGAGGTGGTCGACTTTTCCATGCCGGCCGCAGGCTGGTTCCAAGGCCTTGCGATAATTTCGATAAAGAAGCAGTACCCGGGTCAGGCGAAAAAAGTAATGATGGGGCTATGGGGCATGGGGCAGCTGGCGCTAACGAAGATGTTTATTGTGGTCGACAGCGACGTCAATGTACATGACGTCAACGAAATGATATGGGCGGTAACTACCCGAGCGGACCCGGCACGCGACACTGTCATCATTAACAATACCCCAACAGACACGCTTGACCCTGCGTCTCCGCTAACGAATCTGGGCTCGAAGCTGGGGATCGACGCTACCACAAAGTGGAAAGAGGAAGGCTACATGCGCGAAATTCAGCAGCTTGCAGTCGTCGATGAAGAAACAAAAACCATGGTCGATAGAAGGTGGCGCGAATATTTCAATGGTACTTTATGATTTTGTAGGAATTGTCGCGCTCGGCAACCTTAAAGCCTGCCTGCTTCACCGCGGCAATTATCTTATCTGAAGTCAATTCTGTAGATCGTGCACCAGTCGCGCTCACCACTTCTTCGCCGGTAAGTGTGCCGCCAAAGTCGTCGGCGCCGTGGTTGAGTGCAAGTTGCGCCATTCCGATGCCGTTTGTGAGCCACGACGACTGCAGGTGATCTATAAGGCCGTAGTACATTATCCTTGCAATCGCAATCATTTTTAATAGCGATAATCCGCCGGAAGGGTACTTTATTCTGCCCTCGGCTTGGATCTCTGTCTTATTGGGCTCAAAGCTCCATGGGATAAAGACAAGAAACCCGCCTGTCTTTTCCTGCAGCTGCGCTATTTTCATGATATGCCTTGCCCGATCCTCCTCCGTGTCTACAGTGCCGTACATCATTGTGGCCACTGACTTGAAGCCCAGCTGGTGAGCCTCCTCCATTATGCGCAGCCAGTCGTCGCTCTTTATCTTGAGCGGGCTTATCTCCTGCTTGACCCTGTCTTCAAGGATCTCTGCACCGCCGCCAGCAAAAGTGTCCATGCCGGCTGCTTTTAGCCGGGCAAGCACTTCTTTCGTGCTGCTTCGTTCGACGTTGGCTATCATGTCAACCTCTGAAGGCGAAAGGCCGTTTATCCCTACTTCGGGACATTTCTTCTTGATCGCCCTGAACGCGTCTTCATAGTATTCCAGCTTCAGGTTCGGATTGTGACCTCCTTGGATCAAGACCTGCGTTATTCCGAACATTTCTCGCGATGTTGCCACACGCCGGACTATTTCCTCTGTTGAGACAGTGTATGATTCTTCGTGGCCGGGCGGGCGGTAGAAGGCGCAGAACTTACAGTAGGTGACGCACACATTGGTATAGTTCAGAATAATGTTGTTGATGAAAGTTATTGTGTCGCCAAAAAGCCTCTTCCTCAGGATATTTGCTACGAGACCCATCGAGTATACGTCGTCCGACTTGATAAGTCTGATGCAGTCATTCAAGCCGAGCTTGTGTCCTGCAAGGGCACCGTCAAGGATCTCACTAATGTCTGATTTCTTTAGAAAATCAGAGAGCAGCTTGTTTTGCAAGTGGTAACGAGACTTACCGGGTTTTATTGATATTTATTCTTTCACAACAATTTATAACCTACGCCGGCGCTGACACAGATCGCTTGCAAAAGAGTGACAGCGTCGCAGGTGGTACATCCGCGCTAGAGAAGGCCATAGCAGGTGAGGAGCTGTCGTACAACGATGGCGTTCAACTGATAAACGATGAGAACCTTTTCCTCCTTGGAGCGGCTGCAGATAAGGTCCGGCAAAAGCTATGCGGCGATATTGTGACCTTTGTCGCGTCATACTACCTCAATTACACTAACGTTTGCGCTGCTAGCTGCCCGTTGTGTGCGTTCTATCGCAAGGGGGACGAAAATGACGCTTATACGCTATCAACAGAGCAGATAGTCTCTCGGTCCAAAATTGCAGTGGAGCAGCTTGGTGCCACCGAGCTACACATCGTCGGAGGCTTTCACCCAAAGCTGGGGCTTGACTATTATGAAAAAATGATGCGAGCCATCAAGGCTGAATTTCCAAAGGTTACGATAAAAGCGTTCACGCCGGCAGAGATATTCTTTATTGCCCGGTTGACAAAGAATTCAATTAAAGAAGTGTTGTCGCGCCTCAAAGCTGCTGGCCTTGATTCCCTTCCCGGTGGGGGCGCAGAAATATTCCATCCAGATACTAGAAAACAGATAGTGATAGGCAAGTGCTCGGGTGAAGAATGGCTTGACACAGCGCGTCAGGCGCATGAGCTTGGATTAAAGAGCAACTGCACGATGCTCTTCGGTCACGTTGAAAAGCCGGAACATATTGTTGACCACGTGATAAAGATAAGGGAACTACACAAAAAGACAAATGGCTTTACAACGTTTATCCCTCTCAAATTTAGCCTTGAAAACACTGAGCTTGAGCAAAAGGGACTGGTCACCGCAGAAAGCCCGGCGACCTATGATCTTCGCGTGATAGCTGTTTCCCGCTTGCTCTTGGCAAACGTACTGAACAACATTTCTGTTTACTGGGTAGCGCTTGGGAAGAAGATCGCGCAGGTGGCTCTCTCGTACGGTGGGAACGATTTGGTTGGGACCGCGTTCTCTGAGGAGATATTCAAAGCGGCTGGCAAAGTGGGCTCCACGTCGACCGAAGAGCTGGCGAGTTTGATCAGGGAGATTAGGCGAGTACCGGCGCAGCGCGACACGTTCTTCAACATCATCAAAGGACTTTAGAAGCATTAGACGGTAGCGGTAACTGCTTCAATTAACATAGTTCAGCAAGACGTTATTTGTATTGCTGCAATAAGACTTGCTGGTGAATGTGGTGAAGAAAGAGGTAGCGATTCTTATTGTAATTTCCGTACTGATCTCCTCCGTGCTTGCAATCCAGGTGGTACGCGACGGCGGATTGGCCTTGGGGCAACTCGTCAGTCCAACAATGCGGTCAGCATCCAGCATACCTCTAGGAAAAGAAGGTAGCAATAATGGAGCGGCAAGCGCAAATACAACAGTCTGGACCGCTTCCGGCGGCAATGCATCAGCAATCCTTGACACAGAAAGCGCAGCACTAAATCAGGTGTTCAAGAAGACCGGCGGTTCCGTTGTCCAGATAACTAGCAAGGTCAAAACCACTATCCCAAACATTATAATCAACGGCAACCCATATGAGAGCCAGTCGACCCGTTTGGGTTCTGGATTCGTCTATGATGCGGAGGGCCGAATCATAACAAATGACCACGTAGTTGACGGAGCCAAGACAGTCGATATCACGTTTGTAGACGGGAATACGTACTCCGCCAAAGTTGTGGGTACAGACGCCTTTAGCGACATTGCAGTGCTGCAGTTGACCGATGACTTTTCAGACGAGCACTCCACTCCTCTTACACTTGGCGACTCTTCGCAGCTGCAGGTCGGCCAGCAAATGATCGCGATTGGAAATCCGTTTGGCCTGAGCGACACGATGACTACAGGGATTGTAAGCCAGCTCGGCAGGCTCCTACCAAATCAGGAAATGGGATTCTCGATACCAAATGCGATCCAAACAGACGCTGCAATCAACCCCGGCAATTCTGGTGGCCCGCTGCTGGACATAAAGGGCAACGTGATAGGGGTCAACACAGCCATCAAGTCTAACACTGGCGAATTCTCTGGCATCGGGTTTGCAATCCCGTCAAACACGGTGACTCGCATTGTGCCGCACCTGATACAAGAGGGCAAGTATGAACACCCATGGCTTGGCATTACCGGTGCAAGTCTGACGCCTGATCTGGCAGAGCAGCTAAAACTGCCGAGAGACTTCAGGGGAGTGGCAATAGCCACAGTGACGCCCGGAGGGCCGGCGGACAAGGCAGGCATCGTTGGCGCATCCCGTAATGATGTGCCTGCGGGCGACGTCATAACTGTGATCAATGGGCATCCTATCAAGCGTATAGAAGACGTCATATTCTACATCGAAGAGCAGACATCGGTGGGTGACAAAGTGACGATTACAGTGTACAGGGACGGGCAGTCGCAGGACCTTACTGCATACCTGCAAGCAAGGCCTCTTCCCGCGATTCAGACGAGCTAGACTACTTCCACCACTACGTTTGCAGGGATTATTTTCTTCTCGATTGCCATTTCAAACATTTTTTGGATCGCTCTTTTCCCGTCGCGACCCATGTCAAGCGTAAGCTTGTTGACGTACATCTTCACGAATTTCGTTATTGTTTCCTTTGTCTGCCCTCTCCCGTACTGCATAGCATAGCCAACCGCGGCGTTCACGTTTTCGAGACCATACTTTATTGATTGGGTAAAAATGTCGCTGAATTCTGCAATCTGGCTTTTGATCATTGTCCGGGTGTTTGCCACGTTGATACCAAGTGGCACCGGAAGGCCAGACGTGCTGTCGGACCACCAGCCGCCGAGGTCGAATGAGCTTACAAACTTGGTTCTGTCATACGTTATTTGTGCTTCGTGGATAACAAGGCCGGCGTCCACTTTTCCAGACATTACGGCGTTCGGTATCGACTCAAACGAAATCTCTTTCTCGTTGAATTTCCCGATAGCCAACTTTAGCAACAGGTTGGCAGATGTCATCTTGCCTGGGATAGCGATTGTTGCGTTTCGCAGCTGCTCCGAGGTCATTCTGTTGTCCTTTTTCGTTATCACGATTGGGCCGTAGTTGAGCCCGAAACTCGCGCCGCCCTTTAGTATGACATATTCTGTCAAGTAAGCATAGGCATGGACCGAGACCGCCGTCACATCCAGATCGTGCTTTAACGCCCGGCGATTGAGCGTTTCAATGTCCTCGATCACGTGCTTTATCGCAAAGCTGGACTTTACCTTGCCAGACGCGAGGCCATAGAACATAAATGCGTCGTCGGCGTCTGGGGTGTGGCCCAGCGATATTTCCATCCGCATCGAGTTCTCCCCGGCAATTATTAACTCTTGGGAACATTTAATAGTCCTGCGCAAAACTTTTTCCGATTGAAGCATGCCGAAGTTCAAGTCAACTCAAGACATCATCAGGATAATTGGTAACAAGGATCAGATACGCAACTTTGGCGTCATCGCTCACGTAGACCACGGCAAGACCACAATGAGTGACAGCCTGCTTGCCGCGTCAGGCATCATTTCCCCGTCAGTAGCGGGACAAGCTCTAGCACTTGACTCTATGAAGCTCGAGCAGAATCGGCAGATGACAATCAGGGGAGCAAACGTCACGTTGTTTTATGAGACAGAGGGCAAGGAATACGTCGTCAACATGATAGACACGCCCGGCCACATTGACTTTACAGGCAGGGTTACCCGCGCTCTCAGGGCAATCGACGGCGCGGTAGTGGTGTCAGACTCTGTAGAGGGCATTATGACCCAGACTGAAACCGTTACGCGACAGGCGCTTGAAGAGCGAGTAAGACCTGTACTTTACATTAACAAGATAGACAGGCTCGTAAAGGAGCTAAAGTTGGATGCAACTGCCATGCAAAAGTGGCTTGCTAACATCATCTCCCACTTTAATCAGCTGATTGACATTTACGCAGAGCCCGAGATCAAGGAAAAATGGAAAGTAAGCATAGAAAGCAACACAGTGGCTTTTGGCTCTGCCAAGGACAGGTGGGGCTTTAACTTTAACATGTACAAGAAGACGGGTATTGGCTTCAAGCAAGTTTATGAAGCTTATACCAGCAGCGATCCAAATGCAATAAAAACTCTATCCGAGAAAATACCATTACATGATGCAGTACTCGGAATGGTGGTCCAGCACCATCCTCCGCCGAATGTCGCGCAAAAATACCGCATTCCGAAAATCTGGCCCGGCGATCTAAATTCCGACATTGGAAAGGCTCTGATCGCCTGCGACGAAAAGGGACCTGCGCTCATGATGGTAACAACAATAAACGTCGACCCGCAGGCCGGCAGGGTCGCCACAGGCAGGTTGTTCTCTGGGACCATCAAGGACGGCGACGACGTCTTCCTTATTGATGCAAAGAGGCCGGGTAGGGTCCAGTCGGTCAACATCTACATGGGCAACACAAGGGAAATCGTAAGCGTCATCCCGGCAGGCAATATCCCGGCGCTGCTCGGACTTGATTACGCTATTGCAGGCGAAACGATATCAACTGTCAAGGGCGCGCAGGCATTTGAGTCGATCAAGTACGTATCGGAGCCCGTGGTCACGATCGCAGTCGAACCAAAACATCCCAAGGACCTCCCCAAGCTGGTTGAGGGGCTACGCACTATTACAGTCGAAGATCCGAACCTTGTGGTGAAGATAAATGAAGAAACTGGCGAGACTCTCATGGCGGGAATGGGCGTGCTGCATCTGGAAATTGCAACTTCGCTGTTGCAGGAAAAAGGTCTTGAAATCGTTACCACAGAGCCGCTTATCAACTACCGCGAAACCATCCGCGCAAAGGCCGGGCCGATAATGAGCAAGTCGCCCAACAAGCACAACAAGATATTCATGCGCGTTGAGCCTCTGTCAGACGACATACTGGACATGATAAGGACGGGCAAGATAAAAGAAGACATGGACCAGAAAGAGATGGCCAAGCTGCTCAGGGAGAAAGGATGGAGCGCAGACGAAGCAAGGAGCGTGGCAGCTATTGACATCAGCGGCAATGTGT
>CBQWHN010000035.1:0-9954 GCA_967728685.1 uncultured Nitrososphaera sp. | reverse complement strand
GCCAAGCCAAACCCGTACGCGATAAAGCATGCCATGCAACTAATGAACGCAAGGACTGCCGTCTATGCCGGTGATTCAGCCGAAGACCTGCTTATGGCAAGGCGCGCCGAGAAAGAGGGAAGGGTAAAAATAACCTTCGTAGGCGTCTACGGCAACAGCCCCCGACCAGCCAGGACAGCAGCACAGTTCAGGCAAGAGGGAGTTGAGGCAATTGCAAAAAGTGCCGACCAATTACCGAACACCATAAATAAAGTACTAGCAGTTTAACAAATGTTGGTTTCTTCCAGAAAGGCGAGCATTGAGAGGATGACAAAAGAGACAGCAGTTACTGTTCAGGTTAACATTGACGGCACTGGCAAAACCAACGTCAAGACCGGCCTCTCATTCATTGACCACTTGGTCACCTCGATCGGCAAACACGCCATGTTAGACATAACGGTCAATGCCAAGTCAAATGACGGCATCGTACACCACTTGGCAGAAGACGTTGCAATTGCATTGGCGCAGACTATTGACAAGGCGCTAGGCGATAGGACAAAAATTGCAAGGTTTGGCTATGCCCTGATTCCGATGGACGATGCGCTGGCATACGTTTCGATAGATCTGGTGAAGCGCCAGTACCAGAGGATGGAGCTAAGGCTGACCCGCGATACCATCGAAGGCGTACCGAAGGAGGACCTTGAGCACTTTGCAAGGTCTCTTGTGCAGAATCTGAACGCATGCACACATGTAATCGTGCATTATGGCGACAACGACCACCACAAGGTCGAGGCTGCGCTCAAGGCGCTCGCAGTAGCTCTCCGCATGGCCACAAGCATAGACAGGAGGAGGAAGGGAGTGCCAAGCACGAAGGGGGCTATGTAATTGTCCAAAATCGCGATATTTGATTACGGCGCCGGCAACCTCTTTAGCCTGAAATCTGCATTGGAGCGAAATGGGGCAGAAAATGTAGAGATAATCTACGACCTGAAGGAAGTGGAAAGGTTTGACGGGCTCGTGCTACCCGGCGTTGGCAACTTTGACCCGGCAATCAAGTCGATAGAAGGTAGCGCGCGGCATCTGGGTAGAGCCATTGAAAGTGACAAGCCGGTGATGGGCATCTGCCTCGGTATGGAGATGCTCTTTGAGAAGAGCGAGGAGGGTAGGCTGGAAGGCTTGAAGATTTTAGACGGGGATGTCGTCATGCTCCCAAAGGGAAAGGTCAAGATCCCACATATGGGGTGGAACAATCTTCAGATAAAAGGCGAAAGTAAATTACTGAAAGGCGTCAAAAACAACTCGTGGGTTTATTTTGTCCACTCGTACAGGACTGTGCCAAGAAACCACAAGATAGTAGTGGCCACCTCAGACTATGGAGTCAGCGTCCCGGCAGTTATTGAAAAGAATAATTTGATAGGCGTGCAGTTCCACCCAGAAAAGTCAGGCGATGTCGGCGCAGTCATGATCAAGAATTTTATTGAAATGTGTGACAACGAGGCAAAATGAAGGTCATAGCCGCGATCGACATCATGGGTGGGAGCGTAGTTAGGCTTGTCAAGGGCGATCCTGCAAATAAGGTTGTTTACAGCAGCGACCCAGTTGACACGTCTAAAAAGTGGGAGACAGCAGGAGCCGACATGCTGCATATAGTCGACCTTGACGCTGCGTTTTCTAGTGGGAGTAACGCCGAGCTAGTTGTAAAAATAACTGCCGCGGTCAAGATCCCGGTACAAGTTGCCGGTGGCATCAGAACTCCCGAAAAAGCAGAGGAAATGATGTCAAAAGCGTCAAGGGTCGTGCTCGGCACCATGGCATACAGCACCCCAGAGGTAGTGAGAAAGCTGGCTAAAAAGAACCCCGGCAGGGTTGTGATTTCAATAGACCAGGTCAACGGCAAGGTAATGGTAAAAGGCTGGAAAGAGTCGACTGGAATGAAAGTAGCCGACGCGATCTCGCAGTTTGCTTCTATGGGTGTCGATGAATTTCTGCTTACAAGCATCGAGCGCGACGGAACGCTGCAGGGGCCAGACGTCAGTACTCTTGCAGAAGCCGCCAAATCTGCAAGGATAATTGCAAGCGGTGGAATCGCGAGCTTGGAAGACATTGTGAAGGTCAGAAGCACAGGTTGCAGCTCTGTCATACTTGGCAAGGCTATGTACGACGGCAAGGTGAGCATTGAAAGAGTGAAGGCGCTGGCATGACACTTGCAAAGAGGATAATCCCGTGTCTTGACGTGGACAACGGCAGGGTCGTAAAGGGCGTGCATTTTGCAGAAGTAAAAGACGCCGGCGACCCCGTAGAGCTCGCCAAAAAGTATAGCGAGCAGGGCGCTGACGAGCTGGTGTTCCTTGACATTACAGCGTCGCAGCAGGGAAGGGAAACGATGAAAGGCGTGGTGCGAAATGTTGCAAGCGTGATTGATATCCCTTTCACGGTAGGTGGCGGAATCAAAAAGTTAGAAGACGCACGCGATATCTTACTTTCAGGAGCTGACAAAGTTTCGATAAACACCGCTGCGGTAAAGAACTCGGAACTGATAACGCAGCTAATGTCAATTTTTGGCAAGCAGTGCGTGGTGGTAGCAATAGACGCAAAGAGAAACTATGATATCGAAAAGGGCAAGGTAATATTCAAGCACAAGGGCAAGAAATTCTGGTTTGAAGTTAGAATTTACGGCGGCAAGGAACCCACCGGCCTTGACGCAATAATGTGGGCCAAAGAAGTTGAAAAGCGGGGCGCCGGCGAAATTTTACTGACGAGCATAGACGCCGACGGCACGGAGAACGGCTACGACATTGAGTTGACAACCGCAATCTGCAAGTCAGTCATGGTACCTGTGATCGCTTCTGGAGGCTGCGGAAGCGCGCGCCACATGCTTGACGTGTTTGAGAAGGCAGATGTTGACGCGGCTCTCGCCGCATCGATATTCCACTATGAAAAGTCGACCGTAGATAAGGTAAAGAAATATTTGAAAAGAAGCGGCATTAGGATTAGAATATAGCAGAGCAAGTTGATACTGTAATTATGATGTCTGGCAACCAACCCGGCCGCATTCCATTTGAAAGTCATCTTGAGAAGCTGAGAGAGCCTGCTAAAACAATAATGCTCGACATGCGCAAATTTGTAAAATCGCTTGGCGTCAACGTGATAGAAGAAGTTAGGCCCCATAGGGTGGTTTACGCCAAGACAATGAACTTCCGGACATTCCTTGATATCGAGCCGGCCGGCGACTCGTTGGTGCTCTGGATAAGGAGCGGCAGAGCCGCACCTCCGGTGACCTCAACAGTTAGAACTACAGAAGACGCTGAAAATGCAAAGCAGCAGATAGCTGAAGCGTATCAAAAGATTCAATAGTTGACGGTAAAGTCGGCAAACTCACCGGTGTACTTCTGGAATTTTACGTTAACGTCGTGCACACTGGCCTTTGGTGGTCCAACGTGGCACCATTCGATGACTTCGTTGACAGCTATCTCATCACCTTCAAAGACTGCTTCCACGCGTCCGTCAGGCAGGTTGCGCACCCATCCAGTGACTTTATGTCGCGTGGCCACATGCTTTGTGTTCTGCCTGAAGTAGACGCCCTGGACCCTGCCGCTTACAAGGACGTGAGCGCGGGTCTTTCTGCTGCTCACTTTTCAGTGATTCTATTATTGATCTAAAAAATGTTCCCCGTCAGGCGTGGCCGGTTTATTCTAGCTCGCCACCCTCTTCGCAGAAGAGGTGTTCGTAGGTGGTTGCCTTCCTCACAAGTCTGAAGTCACCGTCGCTGTTCTTCATCACTATCGGCGGCTTTGTCTGGCAATGGAAAGGCATGTTGAATACGACAGAGTATGCGCCGACATTGTAGAACGAGATATACCTGCCAACCTCTGACTCATTCAGATCAGAGACCTTTGAAAGCGGGAAGACATCGTACGTGTCGCATAGCCTTCCTGCGAGATGCGTATTCTTTACCGGCGCGAGTGCGGTTGTTTTGTCCTTGTTGTTCAGCACTGGTACCACTTCCTGCGGGTATTCTTGTTTGAGCAGCGCAGCGTCGAGCAGTATGTGGTAGCCTGCATCGACAATCACTATCTTGTGCTCGTTGTACTCTTTTGTGTTCACTATCCTTGATACCAGCATGGATGACTCTGCCACGAGGAAGCGGCCGCTCTCGATCATGAGAGTATATGTCCCGTGCGTCTCTGCAAGTTGGTTCAACTTACCGACGTGGTTCTCTGCCATCTGGGCAGGCGTTGGCACCGGGTCGTTGTAGAATACTGGTGTTCCGCCGCCAATGTCAAATGTGTTGACCTGGAAGGCGGGATTCTCCTTCTTCATCTTGGTCATGAACGCGTCCATCTTGTCCAAGGCGTGAGTGTAACACGAAAAGTCGGTAATCTGCGATCCTAGATGGAAATGGAAGCCCTCGAATTTGAGGAGGTCGCTGCACATAAGGTGTTTGACCATCTTTGTAGCGCTGTCTATAGTGCCGCCGTTAAATGGAACGCCGAACTTGCCATTTCTGTATGACGCACGAACTTCGGCCTTGACGCCGACCTCCGGGTTCACACGAATCATTGTCAATGGTCTTGTTCCTCCTACCTTGCTTGCAGCCTTTGCCAGGTTTGTCATCCCATTAAAAGAACTGACGACAACCCTTCTAACCCCGCTCTGAAGCACCTCGACGTACTCTTCCTGCTCCTCCGTCACGCTTGTGTAGATGACGTTCTCCGGGTCTGCCTTACATTGCCTGATAAAATAGAGCTCGCCAAGCGACGTGAGGTCGAATGTCACTCCATCCCTCATGAAGGTTCTTATCACCGCTGGCGTAAAGTTGGCCTTGATCGAATATGCGACCTTAACCGGGCCCTTGAACTTTGAATAAGCGTCATGTAGTTCCTTGGCCTTTGCATGCAGCGTATCTTCATCTATCAGATAGAGTGGTGTGCCGTATTGTGTCACTAGTTTGCTGATGTCCACGGGTTTGACAAAGCGGTTTAGAGCAGCTGCAGTTGGTTTTTCTACGAGTTGGACTTGCGAATTTTCAACCAATTTCTTTTAGTTAGGTTTATCATAAAACCAATAGCTTAAAAACATTTGCCCGGAAGCTGGCTGTGTGTCATAATATTTTCAGACAAGAAGGAAAAAGTGGCTAGCGGTAATACGGTACCGCTTTTTCTGTCGGCTTGCCTTCCCTTTGCGTCTTGATCTTCCTTACCGCTTCTTCAAAATGGCGAAGCATCACGTGTGCTTCTGAAGCGTGCTTTGCTGCCTCTTCTGGCGTCGGGTATTTCGCCAGGTATTCGTGCAGCACAAGCGACACTGCGGTGTTGGCAACTGCACTCGTGTCTGCGCCGCTGAAGCCCTCTGTGAGCTCGGCAATCTTGGTAAATTCTACGTCGGGGCCCATCGGCTTGCCCTTTGCGTGGATCTCCAAGATTCTCAACCTTGCAGCCTTGTCCGGCATCGGGACGAAGACTATCTTGTCGAACCTGCCGGGACGCAGAAGCGCAGGATCAATCATGTCCGCCCTATTTGTTGCGGCGATTACCACTACTCCCGAAAGCGACTGTATACCGTCCAGCTCTGTAAGCAATTGTGAAACAACACGTTCTGTAACCATGCTGTCGCCTCCCATTCCCCTTGTGGGAGCAATCGAGTCAATTTCGTCAAAGAACACCACACATGGCGCGGCCTGCCTTGCTCTCCTGAATATCTCTCTAATACCACGCTCGGACTCGCCGACCCACTTGCTCAACAGTTCAGGTCCTCTCACGCTGATAAAGTTGGCTTCAGACTCGGTCGCCACTGCCTTTGCAAGTAGAGTTTTACCGGTACCTGACGGACCGTGCATCAGCACGCCCTTTGGCATCGTGTGCCCTAACTTGGCATATAGGTCGGGATATCTCAATGGCCACTCGACTGCTTCCTGTAGTTCACGTTTGACCTCTTCTAGGCCGCCGATGGCAGACCAGGGAATGTCCGGCGATTCGAGGTAGACTTCCCTCATGGCAGACGGCATTACTTCCTTGACCGCGTTTTCAAAGTCACTCATTGTGACTATTAGCTTATTGAGCACTTCGGGGGACAGCTTTTCGTCCTCCAGGTTGAGCTCTGGCAGGACACGCCTCAGGCACTTCATTGCGGCCTCCTTGCAGAGGTACTCCAGGTCTGCGCCAACAAAACCGTGCGTCACTGCCGCTATCTTGTCCTGGTCGACATCTGTATCAAGCGGCATGTTGCGAGTGTGTATCTGCAAAATCTCCAAGCGACCGCGTTTGTCCGGGACCTTGATCTCGATTTCCCTGTCAAAGCGACCGGGCCTTCTTAGCGCAGGGTCAATCGCATTCGGCCTGTTTGTGGCTGCAATCACGATGACCTTGCCCCTTGCTTCAAGACCATCCATTAGCGACAGTAGCTGCGACACTACTCTCCTTTCGACTTCGCCGGTCACTTCTTCCCTCTTTGGTGCAATAGAGTCAATTTCGTCTATGAATATGATTGAAGGCGCCTTTTCCTTCGCCTCCTTGAATATTTCCCTTAGCCTAGCCTCTGATTCGCCATAGAACTTGCTCATGATCTCCGGGCCGGAAATGCTGATAAAGTGGGCATTACTTTCGTTAGCAACTGCCTTTGCAAGCAGCGTCTTACCGGTACCTGGAGGACCATAGAGCAACACTCCTTTTGGCGCCTCGATTCCTAACTTTTCAAATATTTCTGGGTGCCTAAGTGGAAGCTCGATCATTTCGCGAACTTTTTGGATTTCTTCCTTCAGCCCGCCGATGTCCTCATATGTTACCTGTGGAACTCCCCTCAGGGTCTCGCCCTTTTCGGCGATATGGAATATTGTTTTCTGGGTTACCAATACAGCATCAGCTGCCGGCGTTACGCCAATTACCTGGAACGTCAGCCTGCCCCCAAAGTACGGGACCATCACGTTGTCGCCTTTTATCAGCGGCACGCTTTCCAGCGCGTCTGCCAAGTATCGTTCGTCTATTGGCGGTATCGCTTCAAGCGGTGCGACGATTACCTTTTCAGCTGGAACGGCCTTGATCTTCTTCACGATTACAGTATCGCCTATTGCAATGCCAGCGTTGTTCCTGACAAGACCGTCTACCCTTATGATGCCCTTGCCCTCGTCCGATGGGTAAAGCGGCAAGCACTTTGCAACAGTGCGGCGCTTGCCCCTAATTTCAATAACGTCTCCAGTTGAGGCGCCCAGCGAATCCATCGAGTCATAGTCTATCCTTGCTACACCACGACCGACATCTCTGGTATATGCCTCAAGTACCTTTAGGGATAAGGTATTCTGGCTCACATTAACACCTTATGATTACTGCTCTTTATACCTTTATTATCTTTCGCCCAGAATGTATTATTACAAACGCACAAGTTTTCCCACAAATCGCAAAAACTTTCTAGATTCTTACTCTCTAAACAGTTATAACTTTCCTTCGAATTCCAATTATTGAATGAGTAAAGAAGACACGCAGCCTATGCTACCCGGCGAGCACGTGGCTTCCATTGAGGAATTTGAGGGAGGCAAGAACACTTACCTTGCTTCTGACGGGGAAGTGCGGTCTGCATCAGTAGGTACGAGAGTTTACGATCTAAAACGAAGGGTTGTCAAGATTGAGCAAAAGAATTCTCCGATGCTGCCAAAGGTGGGTGACATCATTGTCGGGTACGTCGAAATGCTTTTCAGCAGTATGGTATCGATCAAAGTGCTGTACATCAACGAGAAGTGGTCCGAAGCAGGGTTTTCGGCCATTGCTTCTGCAAGGGTCGGAAGTCGCGCGGACCGTGACAGGAGGGGAGACAGACGCGCCATCTTCCATAATGGCGACATCGTAAGGGGTAGGGTCATAAGCCTGCTCAATTCCACAATACACCTTACGCTCGCAGAAAAAGAGTACGGAGTGCTCTATGCGCTATGCTTCATGTGCGGCGGCGACACCGTTCGCACCAACGAGAGCACGATAAAATGTGTGGAGTGCGGAGCATTCGAAGACCGCAAGCTGACGCACGACTACGGCAAAGAGACATTCCGGCTGATACACAAAGCGGGCAAGTAATTGTATGGCAAGGGTTGCCTTCCAGGGTGAACGAGGAGCTTATGGCGAAATGGCGGCCCTCGAGTACTTCTCCAAGGCAAGTCTTGCGCCGAAAAAATCTTTTCAGGACGTGTTTGACGCTGCAGAAAACGGCGACGCCGACTATATCGTAGTCCCAGTAGAAAACTCGATAGAGGGAAGCGTAAACGAGATCTATGACCTTCTGCTCCAGACGAAAATGAGCGTGATAGGCGAAGTGTACCAGCGAATCAGACACTGCCTCATCACGAACAGGGGCGCAAAAAAAATCAAATATGTTCATTCGCACCCTCAGGCGCTTGCGCAGTGCAGGCGGTATTTGCAGAGGAAGAAGCTTGAGTCTATGCCGGCTTACGACACCGCCGGGGCGGTGAAAATGATAAAGGAAAACAAGATGCTAGAATCCGCAGCGATTGCGAGCAAGAGGGCAGCCCAGCTATACGACATGGAGATACTTGACGAAGGCATAGAGGACAAGAAGAACAACTACACGAGATTCCTCGTCCTGTCATCCAAAAAGGCCAGAAGTGACTCAAAGGCCGGCCATTACAAGACCTCTGTGATATTTTCAGTAAAGCACGTTCCCGGCGCACTCTTTGGCATCATTGGCGAGTTTGCCATTCGCAGGATAAACCTGACCAAGGTAGAGTCACGTCCGACAAAAGAGACGCCATGGGAGTACAACTTTTACGTAGACTTTGAAGGCCATGCTCAGGACAAGGCCGTGCAGGCTGCGCTCAAGTCGATAAAGCCAAAGACATCATACATCAAGATACTTGGGTCCTACCGGAAAGCAGAGTTTCGCTACCATCCAGAATAAGTACCTAAATGAAGGAACCTCTTGACATAAGGGATGTACAATTGATGCGACTTTTCTTGTACGATGTTGACACAGTAGAAGCTCCATACTTTTTCCACCCTTCATCCGAATATGGCGGGAACGGTTAGCATAAGCTGACGTTGAGAGCCTCTCTAATATACCAAAAGGCGCGAGATCCAAGCTCCTAGCGGTGCTTGGTCCTTTTGCTTCTTTTACTTCTCCTGCGGTGCTTCTGTTTTTTCTTCGTTCTTTTCTTTATTCGCTTCTTCAGCTGTTTCATCCTGATCTGTCTCCGTTCCTTCTTGTGGCATGCGCAAGTACATCTAAGAAAGTAGTTTGCATCAATCGGCGAAACTTCTTTCCTGAGCACTGCCCAGCCAGTGCATTTGGAGTGATCACCTTCTTCGCACTGCTTGATCAGCCTATCAACTACGATATCTCTGCTCTTGACCAGAGTAAGCGTCTTAACTGTTTGTCGTGATCCCTTGGGCATTTTCTTTGTCACATAATCGCTGCCATCTACTTAAATAGATTTACAAGCCCTTCTCCTGCGCTTTTGGGTTATGCCTAGTCAATTCTTTGATCCCAGCGGAATCCACTTCCATACTGAATTCTGCTAGTGCTTCTTGAAGCGCAGACCAAGGCCTATTACTATTATGCCCGTAACCACGAGCATCAGCGCGCCGCTCAGCCCAAGCGGGCCCGATTTTGTCTGGGCGTGCCCGTTGACCATGAGGTCGGTACCACCAGTGTTGTCAATGACAATGCGATATTCGCCTGTTTTTTGCGCTGTCAGGTCATAGCTGAAGGAAGTGGTATTGCTTTTTGACGTTATTGCCTGCCTGTCCGGATCTTCGATCTTGATGTCAAACATCGAGCCGGTTACAGTTATGCTGGCGCTGCTTCCCACGTTCATATCCGGTGTTATGACATCTGATGTCCCAGGCCTCACGGTGTAATCAAGCGCAACATCCACAGGCGTGTTAGAATAGATGCTAGACGCTGTACCTATAACAATGAAAGCTATCCCTGCCGCAATTGCAGCATAGAAGAGCTTGCTAGCCAACATGCAGAGTCGCA
>CBQWHN010000034.1:0-10165 GCA_967728685.1 uncultured Nitrososphaera sp. | reverse complement strand
AACTGTGGAACCCAGATGACAACATCTGCTATTTTGCCCGGCTCTAGCGACCCGACGTAATCTGAAATTCCGTGAGTTATTGCAGGGTTGATAGTGAGCTTGGCCAGATATCGCTTGACGCGCAGGTTGTCGTTATCGCCCTTCTCACCTCTCAGCCGGCCGGCAATCTTTTTCATCTTGTCTGCAGTCTGCCATGCCCTCGTGGCGACTTCGCCTACTCTTCCCATCGCCTGGCTATCTGACGAATACATGCTTAGCGCCCCGATGTCGTGGAGCACGTCTTCTGCAGCTATAGTCTCGCGCCTTATCCTAGATTCTGCAAACGCTACGTCTTCCTGAACAGAAGGGTTCAGGTGGTGGCATACCATCATCATGTCAAGGTGTTCCTCAAGGGTGTTGACCGTGAACGGCCGGGTAGGGTTCGTTGAGGATGGAAGGATGTTCTTTTCTCCAGCTACTTTCATAATATCTGGCGCGTGCCCGCCGCCGGCACCTTCTGTGTGGTAGGTATGGATCGTCCTGCCCCCGATCGCCTCGATGGTGTCGTCGACAAAGCCACATTCGTTCAGCGTATCAGTGTGGATGGCCACTTGCGTGTCGGTCTTGTCGGCAACTCGCAATGCCGCGTCTATTGTAGCGGGAGTGGTGCCCCAGTCTTCATGCAGTTTCAATCCACATGCGCCTGCACCTATCTGCTCAAGGAGCGATGGCTCTAGCGAGTCGTTGCCCTTGCCGAGAAAGCCAAAGTTCAGCGGCAACTCTTCAGCTGCTTCAAGCATCCTATGAATGTTCCAAGGACCGGGCGTACATGTCGTCGCATTAGTGCCATCAGCCGGGCCGGTGCCGCCTCCTATCATAGTTGTCGTGCCACTGCAGATCGCTTCAATCGCTTGTTGAGGCGAGATGAAATGTATGTGTGTGTCAATTGTCCCAGGCGTACATATCGTGTGCTCTCCTGAAATAACCTCTGTGCCTGACCCAACTATCATATCGACGTCGTCCATCACATTTGGGTTGCCAGCCTTGCCTACGCCTGCTATCAGGCCGTTCTTGATGCCAATATCGGCCTTGATTATGCCAAGGACAGGATCCATGACAATTGTGTTTGTTATCACTAGGTCAAGCGCGTTCCTGCTTGTCACGCCGCTCGTCTGGCCCATACCGTCGCGTGTGCTCTTGCCACCGCCAAAGACAAGCTCATCGCCATAGACCAACAGATCTTTTTCAATCCCTATTATCAAGTCGGTGTCTGCAAGCCTCACTCTGTCGCCCACTGTCGGGCCAAAGAGGTCGGCGTAGCGCTTGCGCGGAATCCTAAGCACCCTTGAACCCTCGCTCTCTTGCTTTCGCGATTGCAAAAGCCTTTTTGCTCGCAAGCCGCCCGTTTACAAGCCCGCTAAAGCCATAGACAATCTTTTTGCCGCCGTACTCTGTCAGCTCTACCTGCCTTGTTTCACCCGGCTCAAACCTTACCGAGGTCCCAGACGGGATGTTGAGATGGTAACCATATGCTTTTGCCCTCGGAAAGAGCAGCGCCTTGTTAACTTCAAAAAAATGTGTGTGTGAGCCAACCTGCACCGGCCGGTCTCCGGTACTGCTTACCGTGATTTTCAGTGTCTTTCTGCCCTTGTTTGCGATGACTGGCTTATCTGACAGGAAATATTCGCCTGGGATCATCCCAATCACACTATCGGGTCATGCACTGTTACGAGCTTTGTGCCATCTTCAAAAGTGGCCTCTACTTGCACAGTCTTGACAAGCTCAGGTACGCCGTGCAGCACGTCCTTTCTCGACAGCACTTTTCTCCCAGAGCTCATAAGCTCGGACACTGATTTGCCCTCCCTTGCACCCTCGATTATGTGATCTGAAATAAGTGCCACGGCTTCCACGTAGTTCAGCTTTAACCCTTTTTTCTGCCGCCGCCGAGCGATTTCGGCTGCCATGAAAATGTACATCTTGTCGATCTCCCTCGGACTGAGCATCATGCGGTTGAGTTACTAATTCTCGTATTTATAATTGATGTACGAAAGGCATAATTTCGGCAACACATAATGCTAGGTCGTGCTCACCGTCACCTCAGTCGCCGGCAACATATTTGCTGACAGTCGCATGGCAGAAAAATACCGGCGCGCAAAGGCCGCTGGCACGGGTGAACGACTTCTTGTTTCAAGAATGGAGATGGAGCGCCTAAGGCTGAGGCGCAGGACAGACGGGGAAACAGACATCGGTCTTGTACTGGAGCCCGGCAGCAGGCTCCATCACGGCGACGTGCTTGCCGCAGAAAAATTCATTGTAGTTGAGCAGCTGCCAGAGAAGGTGGTGTCAATCAGCATTAGCAAGAACGATTTCGAAAAAATGGTCGGCCTGGCCGCTCTGGTTGGCCACACAATAGGAAACAGACACAGGCCAATAGCCGTCGATCACGGTACCATCTCGTTTCCAATACAGGCCGAGTCAGAAGTCGACACTTTTAGAAGGCTCTTGCCTGCAGGGGTCAAACTGAAACTGAAAGAGGAGGTCTTTCTGCCGGCCGGTGAGGTTCATACCCATGAGTGACCATGAATTTCATATGATGCAGCTAGCAGACTCATTCTTTCCCTCCGGCATGTTTGGGTTGTCAGGTGGCTTGGAATCGTTTGTAAAGAGCGGAAGGATAAAAAGCAGAAATGATGTTTTGCACTTTATACGGCACCAAATGAACTTTCAGGTTGTACCATTTGACTGTACAGTGATGTCAGCAATCATGAAGGCGGCAAAGAAAGGCGACGTTGCCGGCGTGGTGGCGGCTGATAATCGGTGCTATTCTCTAAAACTGATCAAAGAAGTTAGGACTGCGTCTACAAGGTCGGGCCGGCAGCTACTGAACTGCTTAGTGCACATGACAAACGATAGGTTTGCAAAGAAAATTTATGCACAGGTAAAAACAAAGATAAGCGCCGGCACTTATCCTGCATGCCTTGCAGTGGCTGCAAACGCCCTTGGCGTTCCTGAGAAAAGCGCCATTCGCATGATGCTCTATTCATACTCTGTCAGCGTCATTGGAGCCGCAGTCCGCCTCGGCATCATTTCCCACATTGAAGGCCAAAGCATCTTGACGCAGCTTGAGCGCGACGTTAATTCTGCAAAGGTAAGCAAGAACATTAACGAGCTGTGGCAGCTGACTCCACTGGCAGAAATCATGCAGATGCAGCACGAGCGGGACGACCTGAGAATGTTTATTACATAAACTGGTTCTGTGTTGTGCTATGACTAGGCGAATCCCCCGGGTCGGGATAGGTGGACCAGTCGGCTCTGGAAAGACCCGCCTCATAGAGCAAATAGTGCCGGTGTTAAGCAAACAAGGGTACCGTTGCTGCATAATATCGAACGACGTCGTGTCAAAGGAAGACGCCGAGCGCATGCAGCGAACTTTGGCGACAGAAACGGGGCTCATGCCAGAAGACATGATAATTGGAATCGCCACCGGCGGCTGCCCACATACCGCCATACGCGAAGACCCGTCAATCAATCTAGCAGTTATAGACGAAATAGAACAAAAGGACCCGACGCTAGACCTAATAATGATCGAGAGCGGCGGTGACAACACCATGACTACCTTCAGTCCTGCTCTGGCAGACTATTTCATTTACATTGTGGACGTCGCAGGTGGTGACAAGTATCCGAGAAAGCGGGGCCTAGGGATAGAAAGCTGCGACCTGTTGGTAATAAACAAGATCGACCTCGCGCCGCACGTAGGGGCGAACCTTGCAGTCATGAAGCGTGATGCTGCGCTTGTCAGGCCCGGCAAGCCAGTCGAGTTTGTCAATTGCAATACCGGCGAGGGTGTGGACCGCGTGGCCGGGCACATCATCAGGGATATCCTCTTTGACACTCCTGTGCAGAGGAAAAGGAAAAGATGAACCTTCCGGATTCCTTTCGCAGTTACAGCGCTACATCAGGTGAAAAAGGGCTTGTGAGGATGGAACTTGCTCAGACCTCCGGCAAAACTGTCATAAGCAAGTTGCGGACAAGGGCGCCGCTTTTGGTCCAAAAGGCGTTGTATCCTGACAGCGACCTTCCTGGCATGGCTCACGCTTACCTCATGTCGTCGGCAGGTGGGATACTTCAGGGCGACAGGATAGAGATAGATATCATCGCGGGGAGCCGCACGTCGTCGCGCATAACAACCCAGGCAGCGACCAAAATATACAAGATGAACAAAGGCTACGCCGCACAAAATATCACAATTTCTGCACATGACGCAAGCTATCTAGAGTTCATCCCACACCAGATAATACCCTTCAAGTCGTCACGGTTCTACCAGCAGGTAGACATTCAAATGGAACAAAATTCTACTGTGATATATTCAGAGACAGTATCTGCTGGCCGCACGGCATCGGGTGAAAATTTTGATTTTGACATATGTTATCTAGAATTGGAAGGGCGCGACACCAAAGGCAACCTACTGTTTGCAGATGCGGCCAAGCTTGAGCCGGGCAAGGACGAACTTGTGCGGCTGTTTGGGAGCAAGACCATATGGTCCATGATTTATGTCATCACGCCTGACTTTGAAGGAATCCGCAAAGGGATCAATGTTGCAATAAAGGTTCAGTCAATGTTGGCTGGATGCTCCATTCTGCCGCACGATTGCGGTCTTGTCATACGGATGCTTGATGATTCAATAGACAAAATTAGGCGTTTAACTGATGCTGTAGCCAAAATTGTAAGGAGTCATGTACTTACGGTTGCGACCGAAGCCTAGGCCAATTCCTGATTGCACATTTTTATAACTGCTGACCGGACCTTACCAGGTAATGGCAGCTGACGGCCGGCTTTTTAGTGATGGCACAAGACGAAGCAAAGGCGACCAAGCAAGGAGGTACAATCTGCTCGCAGCGAGGCTCATCGCGGAGCTCATCAAGAATTCGCTTGGACCGCGCGGCTTGGAAAAAATGTTTGTCGACATTATGGGCGAAGTCACCGTGACTAAGGACGGAGCCACGCTTTTGCGCAAGATCGACGTCGAGCACCCCGCAGCCAAAGTCATTATCGAAGCATCGAACGCAGTAGATAATGAAGTCGGCGACGGCACGACCTCGGTAGTGGTACTGGCCGGCGCGCTTGTACAAAAGGCAGAGGAGCTGCTCGACACGGGGATCTCACCTTCAACTATTTCAGACGGTTACCACAATGGTCTCAATATTGCACTTGAGGCTCTCCGCAATATTTCCAGAGAATATGACAATACTGACCGGAAAGTAATGTGGAGGCTTGCCCACACCTGCATTCAATCAAAGGTGCTGTCATACGACGACAAAGTCGCAGGCTTTGTAGTCGACGCAGTATGCTCCATTGCCAACTTTGGCAGCAATTCTATCGATACCGACGATATCAAGATCGAGGAAAAAGAAGGCAGCATCCTAGACGCACAGCTTGTAATGGGCATCGTGATCGACAAAACAATAGACAGCTCGGCAATGCCAAGGACAATGGAAAACGCCAAGATCATGCTCATAAATGACGAGCTGGAAGGCAAGAGGACTCGAGCTGACGCAGAAATCCGGATAACCTCGCCGGACCAGATCAGGTCATATGCCGACGCCGAAGCGCTCATGATAAAATCAAAGTTACAGCACATCATTGATTCTCGCGCTAACGTCGTCTTCTCGCGAAAAGGGATCAATACACTTGCTCAGCACCTTCTGACAAGGGCGGGTATCATTTCAGTCCGGAGGGTTAAGGAGAATGACCTTTTCTGGCTTGCGAAAGCGACGGGCGCCACAATATCTGAAAAACTCGACCACGAACATGATGACCATCACGAACATGTTCATGACCATCACAACGATCATAACCATGATCACGACGATCATTATCATCATGAGGACATTGATATCAAGCTAGGCTATGCCCAGCGCGTTTACGAAAGGCGGGTGGGCGACAACAAGATGATATTCGTCGAAGGATGCGAGAACCCTAAGGCAGTCACACTCTTGCTTCGCGCAAATTCCAAGAAAATGCTTGACGAGTGCCATCGTTCCGCTATTGATGCAATCTCTGTGTTGCGAGATTTCATTGTCAGGCCGTGGGTGATTGCCGGCGGCGGGGCAGCAGAGGCAGCCATTGCCAGGATACTGCGGGAAAAGGCATCACTTATCTCAGGACGCGAACAAATAGTGGTTCAAAAATTTGCCGAAGCACTTGAAGAAATCCCGTTGACAATAGCGAGGAACGCCGGTATGGATGTTATAGACACACTCGTGCAATTGCGGTCGCAGCATTCAAACGGCAAGGCCAGCTCGTGCGGCGTGGACGCCATAGAAAGAAAAGTGCAAGAAATGCTCCCTTCAGTAATCGAGCCAGCAGTGGTTAAGGAGCAGGTGATCAAGACTGCAGTCGAAGTCACAAACCTGCTAGTCAGGGTCGACGATGTGCTGATGGCCAAGCCCACGATGTATACTCATTCGCACGCAGACGGCACCCAGCACTCACATGCCAGAGGCGACAAGAAGCACCAGCACGACCACTTTGACAGGCTGGGCAAGCAGCAGCGCCCGATGCACCACTACTACTAGAGGAAGACTTGTTTTACAATCCCTAGCTCGTAAATGAGCCCTGCACCTATCGCAAGCGTAATAACTGCAGCGACGTATCTTAGCGCAAGTCCGAGGCCGTAGTGCGATGCTCTGGCAAACGGGAGGCCTATGAGTGTGCTCATTGCTGCCATGCTGGCTATTGAGCCGACCCCAAAGATGGCGATGTATGCAAGCCCAAGCGGGACAGAGCTAATAGTCGAAAGAACCAATATCATCAACGCTCCACTTCCCGCCATGCCGTGGACCATGCCAACTGTTAGGGACTTGTGACCATGCTTGTGATCATGATGGTCATGTTCATGTGAGTGCACAACTCCAATGTCTTCGTGGACATGATGGTGCTCATGTGTGTGACGGCTAAAGATTCCGCGCACGAATTTGCCTAAATTAAAACCAGTAAGCGTCGTAGCGCCGAGGAACACAAGCATTACCCCGACTCCAAATTCCAACGTGTTGCTTACCTTTTGCGGTATGCTGACTGCCAGAAGGAGCACGACAAGCCCGGCTGCAAACAGTGCCGCAGTATGGCCAAGACCCCAAAGGGCGCCAAGTAGAGGAGCACGCCTGAGCTTCTTGTGGCGTTCGCTTGTCGCCATTATGGTAGAAACGGCAGCAATGTGATCAGCTTCCATCGAATGGCGTAATCCAGTGATCAGGCCGAGAAGTAAAAGTCCTGCCGGCGCTACCGAACTAATGTTGCCTTCAAGCGGCGCAAACACCGCTTCTACCAGATGGTTGAACGACTCAGCTATCAATCACTTTCGCTCTCAATGTCCAGACATTATATAGCTGCTTGTGGGAATTGGCTCCTTGAACGCGATCTTTCTCGTTCTGTTTTCTAATGCCACTTCAAAAGTAATAACCTGCAGGGTTTCTGGCACGCCTATCATTACATTATTTGCAGACAGGATCTCTGACGCCCCCTTTTGGATGTCTGTGTCCTTCTTGCCGGCGCGGATCGATTTTACTACATAAGCGCAGTATGCCATCAAAGCTTCGTTTGCATTTATCTTCATTTTCCGCTGGATCTTTTCTTCAATCATAGCGGAGGAACTAAAGAAAACCCACTCGTCAGAGTCAAAGACCGTTGTAAAGGACGGTACATCCGGCTCACCCCTGACAGTTGCCTTGACTCGAATCATCGGCGCCTCGGCACCTTTGCCTTGGGGCTTCCAAAGCTGTACGTATTCCCTTTGCCGCGATAATAGTGCGGCCTCACCGGATGGCCTTCAGTCTGCCCTTTCTTTGTGAGCGAAAGCCCGGCCAAGAGTTCCACTATCAGCCTGTTTGCAAGCCCTGATGTGATGCCTCCGTTGTACGAATTAACGTCGCTTACGTCATAGTTCGGCGCGACTTCAACAAGGTCGAACGCAAACTTGTCCGGGTCAAACGAGGTAGACAGCAATCGCATGAGCCTCATGCCTTCTCTCGAAGTCAGGCCATTTGGCTCCGGCTCGCCAGTTCCTGGCGCATAGGCAGGGTCAAAAGTGTCGATGTCCCAGCTGATGTAGACGCCGTCGACATTGTCGTTCGCTCTATCAGCGGCTTCCTTTGCAATCTGGTCAATGCCAAGCTCTTCCACGTCGAGCATCGTGAACCACTGGAAGTCCTGGTCGGCCATCCACTTGTAAAGGTCGGGGCCGGGCCAGTAGCCGCGCGGTCCAATCAGGGTATAGTTCTTGCCTTTGAGACAGCCAAGCTCCATGATTCTGCGTATGTGGGCACCATGGTCGTACTTGAAGCCGCAGAGGCCTTGGGGCGCACAATCGGCGTGGGTGTCAATGTGGATCATACCAATGTTCTTGTATTTCTTGGCGAACGCCCGAACATTCGCAAATGTGATAGAGTGATCACCTCCAAGCATTACAGGAATGCCGTCAATGTCGAGCACTTCTTTTACCTTGTCAGTCATCCTCCTGTGCGACTCGACGACGTCACCCGGAGAAACAACGACATCGCCGTAGTCAACTGTGCGAAAGACACCGAATGGGTCGACGCCTGTTTCGATGTTAAAATGCTCGTAAGGCGGTGAAGGTACGGTCGAAGCGGCACGAATGGCCCTTGGACCATAGCGCGCGCCGGGGCGAATGGTCGTGCCAAAGTCAAACGGCTCGCCGATTACAGCAACATCCGGCTTGACTTTTTTCAGCTCTGCGTTACTCTTTAGCCAAGGCAGTTTCAAAAATGTAGGTATTCCAACAAAGATCGGTTCGTCGTTGCCCTTGTATGAATCACCGTAGAATTCCATCCCCATCTCAGGTCGAAATAGATAATTACTAAGTATTTTTAAATATTGCTGAGTAATCTACGTTTCAGGCTACGTTCGGCTGCCGAACAATTCCTTGCCCAGGGCAAAGAAAACGTAGATTACGTTTTTCTTCCTGAAACAAGGGCGACGTATATGAAAGGCAAGAGCGTGGTCGCTTCGCCATGGATGGTGGTCTGCCGAGCCTTCGTTGTCACCTTTCCCCACGATATAGCTTCTGCGACTAGCGCGCCGCTCAGGCTCCCGTCCCACTCTGGCGCAGTAGTTATGTATACGGCGTAGTCAAGACCACCCCGGAATTGGTTCCACCAAAGCGTGTGGTGTTTTGAAATACCTCCTCCAATCATGAACGCGCCAGACTTTTTGGCTTCAAAGACAAGGTCCGACAACCTGCTTTCGTCCTTCAAAATGTCTATCTTGAAGTCCTTGTGCTGCTGGTAAAAGAACCACACCTGGCTTCCTACCGCGCCGTCAACAATGCCTGGCACAATGACAGGGATATTGTTCTTGTGAGCCCAGTAGAGAAATGATGACTTGTCAAGCGTGCTGCCGATGTAGTCGGTTATCTCGTACGTCGCGACGTTGCGCTTGCCTTGTTTGTACATTCCTCCCAGGCATTTCTGAACCTTTTCTTCGATTAGCGGGCCATAGTTGTCCATCGGCACAAGCACGTTGCCAAGCCGATGAATGTTCTTGTGCAAGAGCATGCTGTCATCCATGCGAAAGTCGCCGGCGTAGTATTTGGCATAGGTCCTTGCAATGTCATGGTCAAGCGCGCCGCAGGTGGTAATGATGACATCGCACATCTTATTCTTTGCCATGTCCCGTATAATGCCCCTTACGCCTGTGGACATTAGGGCGCCGACAAATGACAGGAACTTGGTGCAATTCTTCTCCTCTATCATACTGCGTAAAATGTCAACACCGTCAGCAAGGTTCCGCGACTCAAAGCCGCCAGAACTTCCCATGTTCAAGAAGATGGACTGGATGTCGTCCCGCTTGATGAAATAATCCTTCACTGCGCTGTGCAAAAGATCCTTGCCTTTTTTCACCTTGCCGGCCATCTTGGGGCATATTGATGCTAGAGTGTAAAATATGTTGCTAGATGCGGAACATTACGTCTATAGCAAGGATTACAGTTCCGATCGCGACCGTCATTATCATGAAGGGAAACCCCACCTTGATCCATCGGTTGAAGCTGATTGGGTGACCATGCTTTTCGCTGATGCCTGCAGCTACTATCCCCGCACTTGATCCGATCAGTGTGCCATTGCCTCCGAGGTTTGCCCCGAGCGACAGGGCCCACCAGAGGGGACTGATGTGA
>CBQWHN010000033.1:0-10178 GCA_967728685.1 uncultured Nitrososphaera sp. | reverse complement strand
TAATAAACCATGCGCATTGAGAAATATCTTTTGGTTTTATGCCAATATCGAGTAGAATTCAAACAACCAACATATTTCTTGTAAATTTATCAAAATACAGTCCGCAATAGATGCGTTTCTCCATTGCTTGAAATCTGCCGCAGAGCTAGATGCAAGTGTAACACAAAACTTGGAATGTTATAGGTTTGCTATCAGCCGGTAAGGTGTCCCAGTTGGAACAGCTTTATTATTCTGTTCCTTTGACCCGCGCTGCCACTGTAGCAACCCGCCACACTAGATTCTGAAATGGCATAGAATAGTCTGATAGGTTCAGAGCGACTGTCTTATTCTTGTGTATTGCAAAGGTCTCGCCACCATACGTGCACTTTATTGTCGGAAGCGCCTTCATGTCTGCAACAACGTCTGCGATCTTGTAGTATTCAAGAAGCTTGCGGCTTTCGTAAACGATCTCATTCTTTCTCCTGAACCTTTTTTTGCTCATGAACTTGAATGCAAGTATGATATGTCTCTCAGGGTAGATGCCAAACATGTTGCGAATCATAAGGCAGCGCTCGATCTGATCCTGCGGCACATAAAGTATGTCACTCGTCCCAGATTTGGCTTCGATCGTCAATAGTATGCCGTCAGTGTTGTTGACTGCTACAATGTCGGGCAGACCTGTGCTGCTGCCACCAAGCCTCCGCGCATGCCACACTCCGTTGTTCAATCTCTGGACTAGGGTATGTTCATAGCTGTAGCCTCTGCTGCGGCGAATGTTTCCCAATCAGGTAGCGTTGAACATTTCGTATCTTTAAAGTTTGTCAGGGGAAAGTTTTTTTATTGAAATCTGTCAACTCCATAACCATATGTCAGGTTTGCAGAGCTCGCTTGAAGACATAAACAAAAACCTCAAGGACGTCCAGGAGAGGCGCGAAAAACTGATCAAGGGCACACGCGACGTAGTAATGCTGTGCAGCAAGTCAATAGTTGCATTGCACCATGGTCAAATCGACGACGCAAAGAATAAGATGGAAGAAGCAAAAGCAATGCTTGAAGAATTTCGCGAGCACGCAAAGGAAGACCTCTATCGCTACATCTCTGTGGCAGAACAGGAGATGGTCGAAGCGTACGCGCTCAGGGCAGTCATGGAGAACACGACCATCCCCAGGATGCAGGAGCTGGATGTCACAGGGCCGTCCTACCTCACAGGGCTCCTTGACTGCATCGGCGAGATAAAACGCCTTGTGTACGACAGGATGCGGTCTGGTAACGAGAAGGACGCTGAAAAATTGTTCGCGACAATGGAAGCTATTTACAACGCCATCTATCCATTTGCTGTCTATGACAACATTGTGTCTGGTCTGCGCAAGAAGCTCGACGTAGCAAGGATGCTGATTGAAGACATCCGGGCTGTTGTCAGCGAGGAGAGTAGGAGAAAGGCGCTCATTGATGCGATCGATGGTATGGATAAAAAGCCCATCTGAAAATCATTAGGCAGTGTCAGTCGTGAAGACATTAAAGACCGACCGTACATTAAGTTCCATAAAGAGGCAGATGAAATACTGGCAAATACTTTTAGCTTATTCCCTTTGAAAACTCCTCGTACACTTCTTGGTTTGCAAGCAACCAGCCGTAATGACTTTCGTCGTGAATGTAACGCACTTCACGCACTTTGGGAACAATGTTGCGCTTTCGCAATCCGAGTATGAATTCGCCCTGAAAGGCAAGTCCCATCCGCTTTGCTTTAGCAGTAGATTTCAGATCCCTCGGCAAGAGTATGCGATAGCTGAACTTGCTTTGCGACTCTTGCATGATATATGCTTCGACCATCCTGTCAACTGCATGTCGGATGTCTGAGGCTTCCCTTATGTCAATTGTCTCAAGCACAGGGAATCTGGCATAAGGGAAGCCGCTCATGACTGCACAGGCATGTAGGTAGGATAAAATTCATTCTGTCAGTTGTCAACGACTGTCAAAGTGACTGTCACAAAGGCGTCAGTTTCTTGATCGACAATGGCGTAGATATTCGTTTAATTCCTACGCTATAAGCCGGCTCGTATTCAACGATCCTGTCTAGATTTATGACGACTTTACCATGTGGGTTGATTGTCATCTTACTTGTATTTCGCAAACGCTTCTTCAAGATGCCCTATCAGTGTCTTGTGCCACTCCGGGAACCCTTCTGGCGCGTCGGGATAGTTGTAATAATGATCCACCATCACCTTGTTTACGCTAGCGCAGTACTTCAGGTCCTCTGCAAGCTTCTTGTTCACTACGCCCCTGATTATCATGCCGAGCTTGTCAACGGTGCTGAACTCGGGGTGCTCACCCTTTGTTATCTTGTCAATGTCCATCTTGCTCAAAAAGTGTCTCATGCCATAATTGATCTGCTCATTTGTTAAACCCTGCAGCAATCTGCGGAATACTTCGAGGCCAGCCGTCTTGTAGCCGTAGTCGTTGATAAAGTGCTTGTTGTACTTCCACAGACCCCTTTCAGAAGTGTCGCCAGCCTGCAGTGCTTCAACGGCGTCCTTGCCGGCTATGGTGGCGGCAATTATGGCAGGTCCAATGCCTCCTGCGTCAAGGGGCTTTGGCATCCAGGCAGAGTCTCCGACCAGCATGTACCCGTTTGCAACAAGGCAGTCGTTCTGCCGTCTTACTGACACCTGCCAGGTGCCCCACGCGTTACCCTCGTCACCGGCGCCGTCCGATAGGCGCGGGTTTTTGATCACCGGGTTTACATCGACGTATTCGTCTATAAGCGTCTTCAGATCAGGATGGACGCCCATGGACTTGTTGCGCGCGTCAAACGCCTTTTGCTGCACGCCAAGGCCTACGTTAACCTTACTCTTGCCCTTTGGGAAGACCCAGCCGTAGCCACCTGGCGCAAGCTTTTGATCAAGATGTATTATGCAGTAATCCTGATCGAAATATGTTTTATCGTCATGCGCGAGGTCAAAATTGTAGATGTATCTGCCGGTGGCTTCAAGGTCGTCGCGGTCGATCCGGCGCTGGATAAATGATTTGATTGGAAGGTTTGTCCGCAAGACGGATGTCACGCCAGTGCAGTCGACCACCAATCTTGCGGTCTTTTTGAACACTATCTTGTCGTCAAGATCGTCGCCCTCGACTCCGATTACGCTGTCGCCCTCGATTATTAACGAGCGCAGCGCCACTCGCTCCTCTATCTCAATGCCCACCTTTGTGGCATCTCTTAGCTGCCTCTGTGGCAGAAGCTGCCGGTTGAGAATATAGCCCTCGCCGTCAAACGAAATGCCGGTTTCATGGTCAGGCGAATACGCAATCACGCCCTTGACGGGATGCTCGATTTCTGGGTAACCCCAACTGATCTTGATCCTCTCCGTCATGTAGTCAACGGTGTTCTTGCCCACCGCGTCGCCGCAGACCCAACCAGAAACCGTTTTCTTTCCCTGCTGCGGAGTCGCGTTCCTGTCAACGACCAAGATCTTCAAAGACTGATTGGAGTAGTATGCTGCTGACGACGCCACGATGAGGCCGGCAAGGCCGCCGCCTGCAACAATAATGTCGTAATCTCTTTTCATCAGTTAGACAAGGCGTGAAGGCAAAAAACACTATTTAAAGTGTTCCCGCCAAGGCAGAAAGACAGAATAGCAGTCGTATGTTTATTCAGGTAAATGAATAAGCCGTTCATATTCTTTGATCTTGGACAGACCTTGGTTAACGAGTGGGATTTTATCACCTACTTTGATCAGAAATTCTTAGAGTTGCTGAACGGTTTCGGCGCAAGGATTGACCAGCGCAACTACCGCGCGGTTCGCGACAGCATTATCCGCGACCGCAAGATAGGCAATGGAAGCGTTAAGGAGCTTGTAATAGAGGTCTGCGCGATGCTCTCGCCTCCCGGCTATGAGAAGATCATCGCAGGCAAGCTTGAACCCCAAATAAGGCAGGGTAGGCGCGAACTATTCCGGTTTTTCGACGACGCCGAGTCCACTTTGCAGGCGCTCACAAAGAACTTTGAAATTGGGCTGATAGCCAACCAGTCGGAAGATATTCACGAATTGCTCGAACAATCCGGGCTTGGCCGGTTCTTCAAGGTTCAGGCAATATCATCTTTTGTAAAATTGAAAAAGCCCGACCCAAGAATTTTTGAGCTTGCACTAAAGCAGGCTGGACGTCACGCGGAGGAATGCGTAATGGTGGGCGACAGACTTGACACAGACATCTGCCCGGCCAACACGCTTGGCATGACTACGATAAGGGTAACTGACTCGCTTTTCGCCTTGCAGGCACCGGCACGAGAATGCGAGCACGCCACTTACACCGTTACGCACCTCTCAAAGATCCCTCAAATAGTAGAAAGCATTATCAGTTGATGCCACACATGTATTTCGTGCGCGCGATCTTTAGAATGATAAGAAATACCCACAGGCACCCGACCAATAAAGCGCTTCACTTCGTAGGTGCCCCGTTCTATGTGATTGGTCTTGCAGTGACATTTGGGTTTTTTGCAGGGATTCAAAATGATCTTGTCATTGGCATTACAATGTGGCTTGCAGCTGTAGCCCTGTTTGTGTCCGGTCACAGGATAGAGAACAACATGGGGTCGATGACGCCGGTGCTGTTCTTCAGGCTGGTGTCAAAGATTGCTCATAATTTTCTCGCGCAGCAAGTCCATTTCCTGCGAACTTAACTTCGGTCTGCTCTTGAACATCGAGTGAATGGCACCTGCGCCGTCGCCTCTCTTCCTCGGGACGATGTGAACGTGCATGTGAGTTATCTCTTGCCCTGCCTCGTTTCCATTGTGGATCGCGATTGTAGAAGCGTTTACCTTTGACCCTGCCTCCACAGCGCCAACAATCTTCCACGTGATTTCAAACACCGCCTTCGAGTCCTGCTCGCTCATGTCCTGGACCTTGGCATAGTGCGACTTTGGAATTACGAGCGTGTGGCCCTCGGCAAGCGGAAAGGCGTCCAGCAGCGCAATCGCTCTATCATTCTGTGTTAATACCCTTGTGGGTATCCTGCCGCCGACGATCTTGCAAAAAACGCAGTTTTCATCTTGCATGCATGTTCTGCTTTATTTTGGTATATTATCATTGCAGCGGAAGTAGTATGACTTACAAAATCATGCCCTGCCTCTGTTTTTCTTTGTAAAGAGACTAGTATCACAGAGTCCAAGATCAAACTAAGACGTCCATACAAGATCTAGCGAAAAGAATTATAACGCTGCTTAACCAGCTGCAGGCTGTTGCACAGGGCTCGCTGTGAGGCGCGCAACTTTTGCCTTTGAAGCCACGAACTGACTAATATCTTTAGTAAATGCGATCGAGGCTGCGCCTTTTTTGGTAACAATGCCTATTCTTTCCGGGGCAAAATTATGTTTCTTAAAGTCTTCAATTATTAAATCGGCGGCCTCCCTAGAAGCGACGATCAAATGGCACCCGTTCAGCGACGCTGTCGCGTTCTCAACTAGGAATTCCTTGGTAGCAAATTTTGCCATTTCTTCGTTTCTGATCGGGAGCTCGTTTACTAGTAGGTTAGCATTTGCAAGCTCCGCTAGCAACCCTAGCGCAAATACACCGCATTGTCCGACGGGGTGGACAGCTGTAATGTGGGCGTTCTTGTCAAATGGAGCGCCAAAGTCCGGGCAGTATTTCGCGACTATCTTGCCTAATGAAAAATGGGGCTCGCATAGGTTTCTTATTACCTCGTCCCTCGCCTCGGTGATGCCTGAAAAAGATATGTCGTTTTGCTCGTACTTGATGATGTTTTCAGAGTCCATGCGTCCAAGCGTGTACAGGCTCATAGCAGGAAGGCCGCCAAACTTGTTTGTAATTATGATTTCCATTCCTTCTTCAATCTGGTCATACCTTGTGGGCAGCTCTTTTGCTGTGCTTGCCATCGCGCTTGTGCCGTAGAATAGCTTGCCTATCTTGAGGGAGCTGTAATCCTCCATCGCAAGATTATAACGCGAAGTGAACGCATCGAGGTTAGACCTTATCCTATCAAGAATCTCTTCCGATGGCGCGTCATATACCGGGAACAGCTTGAAAGATGACTGGACGCCACAGCCAAGTAGGTTGAGCAATTCAATAGCAGACGTCATTGCAATATTGCTGTGTACGTCTGCGTCCGGTCCCCTTGTTACATCAGTGACCTGTGTGGCTGAAGTGACTCCAGGCATGAATCCCACTTTGTCTCCCCTGTGTAGCTCTATGTAGTCAAGCATCCCAAACTGCGCGTCCGGGTGCTCTGTAAGTACTGCAGACGCGCAAGACACCGACACCTTGGCACTGAACACCTTAAAGAAATTCTGCAACGCCTCTGATAGCAGCGGCGCGTATTCGCCGGCTCCGGTGTGTACGCGGAAAATTGCTAGCGCCCGCTTGACCTCAACTTCCTTGTCAACTGCAGCGTTTGTCAGGCTGTACACGCGCCTTGTCAGTTCTGGTATCTTGCCGTCGATGTGGTAGAACGAGTCAAACCATGAAGGAGAGACCTTGACGCTGCTCCGCTTGACGTCTGCGAGGGCGCTTTTCAGAACATGACTATCGATTTCGTTCGAGCAGGTAGGGATCCATCGGAGCGGGTCAAAGCCCAGTTTCCTGTATTGATCGACATGTTCCCAAAAATTATCAGACAATCACAATCTCTCCTACCAATCACTATAGTTAATAGATCAGTCTACACAACATATAGAAAATACTGCCTAATAAACAACTTCATTTACTTGCCTCATGTCGGGGCCTGGAATCCCCCTATATTTTTAGAACAAGTATTATAAGGAGTCTTGATCTCAATTTCCAACATATGGGGCCGAGATTCACTCCAACGCAAATAGAAAAACTTGGTGACAAGTTTGAAGCAAGATCTGCTCAAGAGATGTTAAAATGGGCTCTTGACACTTTTGGCACCAAAATTGGCCTTGCTTCTAGTTTTGGCGCGGAGGATGTTGCTATCATTGACATGATGACCAAGATTGACAGGAAAAAGACAAAGGTCTTTACTCTTGAAACAGGGCGGCTCAACCAAGAAACTTATGACGTGATGGACGCCATCCGCGCAAGGTATGGCATCCAGATCGAAGCATACTTTCCTGACCAAACAAAGGTAGAAGAAATGATCAGGTCAAAGGGCATGAACCTGATGTACGAAAGCGTGGAAAACCGTAAGATGTGCTGCGAAATAAGGAAGGTACACCCACTAAATCGCGCTTTATCCACCCTTGACGGCTGGATGACCGGCTTGCGCAGAGATCAGGCGTCGACGAGGGCCACGACAAGAAAGATTGAGCTTGACTTGGCGCATGGTGGCATAATAAAATTGAACCCGATAGCGGATTGGAGCTCAGACATGGTGTGGGACTATATCCACAAAAACAACATCCCATACAACGCACTGCATGACAAGGGCTTCCCGAGCATCGGCTGTGAGCCGTGTACGAGGGCCGTGCAGCCGGGCGAGGATCCGAGAGCTGGAAGATGGTGGTGGGAGAATGCAGCTGCCAAAGAGTGCGGCCTGCACTTTGACCCGACGAAAAAGAAACACAAGTGATGTTTGTTGATCGGCTCAATACCGCTGCCTCACGGAGGCAGGCTTGTAAACAGGTTTGTCACTTCTGACAAAAAGATGGATGGAATGTTCACCATTTCTGTTAGCAGCGATCTCCGGAACGATATTGAAAACATCGCAGACGGCGTGTTTAGCCCGCTTGAGGGGTTTGTAGGCGAGCAGGACTTCCATAGCATCGTGAAAACTGGCAGGCTTGCAGATGGCCTTCCCTGGACGGTGCCCATAGTCCTTGATGTTGACGAGGAGACGGCGGTGAAGATGAAGGACGCAGGACAAATCGTGCTAGCAACCGGCAGCGACAGATTCGCAATCCTGCATGTTGAGGAAACGTATTCTTTTGACAAACTTGCGTGCACAAAGGCGATCTACCAGACAGATGACATCAAACACCCAGGCGTTGAAAAAATGGTCAATATGAAAAACAGGTTGGTCGGCGGCAGGCTCCAAGTGGTCAGGCGTATAGAGCAATCGCCGCTGCGCAATTACAGAATGACGCCGGCAGAAACGAGGGCGGAAATCTCGCGAAAAGGGTGGAAGTCGGTTGTTGGCTTTCAGACGAGGAACGTCCCTCACGTCGCTCACGAAATGCTGCAAAAGGCAGCGCTCAACCTCTATGACGGGCTGTTTGTCAACCCGCTTATCGGCAAGAAAAAACAAGGTGACTTTAAGGACGAAGTGATCCTTGCTACCTATGTGGCCTTGATTGATCATTATTATCCAAAAGACAGGGCGATGTTTGTGACTCTCCATACTGAGATGCGCTATGCCGGCCCTAAGGAAGCCATCCACCACGCGATAATGAGGAAAAATTTTGGCTGTTCACACTTTATAGTTGGACGCGATCATGCTGGGGTAGGCACTTATTACCACCCCTTTGCTGCACACGAGATATTCAAGGATTACACTGACCTTGGAATAGAGCCGGTGTTCTTTCCTGCGTTCTATTATTGCAAGAAATGCCTGAGCTACGCCAACGAAAGAAACTGTCCTCACGGCCCGGAGTTCAGAGAAGAACTCAGCGGCACCAAGATGCGGAACATGGTGAGCCTGGGCGAGATTCCAGCGGAGCATCTGATGAGGCCGGAGATATCAAGAATAATCATCTCTTACGAAGAGCCGTTTGTATAGCGAGAGACTACTCTTAGATTTTTATAGAACATTACACATACCTTTACATCACAAGCACAAAAAACGATCAAAAGAGGACAGGAATAATCATAAACAGACAATCCCTTATTGTTATTCTCGTTGCGCTCGCCGCCATTTCCGCCGTTTCAATATTACTCACCTATACTTCTCTTCAGAGCACTGAGAGCCGCCTAGACCTGGCCGCGACCGAGGAGCTTAGGGTAAGAATGAGTGAGGACGCAAATGACATTGGTAGAGAAACTAGCTCAAATCTGGATATCATAAGTAGAACGCTAGAGGCAGCAGCGTCGAGCCCCATTTTGTTGGAATCCGCTGACTCAGGAGAAACGCGTATACTGCTTGATGCTGTTAGCATTGCAACAGAACAATATACTCTGAGGATAAACTACCTTGATCGAGCCGGCACGCTTGTTTACACGACAGAGAGCGACCTTCAAGGGAATATCGGGTCGGACAGGTCCAACACTCAATACTACTTGCAAACTAAGGAAAGAAACCAACCTACGCTCACAGGGGTATTCAAAACGATAGATAACAAGACGGCTGTTTCCATTGCGGTGCCGGTTTCTGGTTCTTCAGGAAATGCCTTTAATGGCATACTTGCCGCGATCATCCCTACTGAATCTATAGTCAGCAATATCGAAGAACGGCTTCCTGCCACCAAGGAAAATCAGGTGTTCATAGTTACAAATAATGGAACGATATTGGGGGACAGAAATCCTGAGGCCGTAGGTAAGAGCGTCTTTGACGAGCTCGGAGCCCAAAATGCTGTATTAGGCAAGAACCTTCAGCTAATGACAGAAGGGAGCTCGGGAGTCTTCGAATATTCAAATGCTGACAGGAGGAATGTGGCGGCTTACTCTCCGGTAACGTTTTCTGGTGTTAGGTCGTGGTCTGTCCTCATCGTGACAGCATATTCTCAGAACGAAACATTTTCCTCGATTCTCAACGAACAGCGTATCTTTACTGCAATCGGCATAATCTTAATCTCGATAATAACTGCAATATTCACGACGTTTATCCTTTCTATCAATCGGAGGCTAGAGGTGACCGTCCAGAGGCAGGACTCTCAAATAAAGAATCAACTGGAAAGCCTCGAAGAGTCATATCAAAGGCTCATGGAACAAGACAAGATAAAAGACGAGTTCATTAACATAGCTGCCCACGAGCTTCGTACGCCCGTACTCCCAATAATCCTAAGCGCAGAAGGACTGGCTGAAGACCTTGGTACCGAAAATGGCAAAGTTGACATAATTCTTAGAAATGCGAAGCGCATCAATAAGCTGACAAATGACATACTTGACGTAAGCAGGATCAAGAGCAATACCTTTAGGCTTCAGAAGGACACAATTAACGTCAGGAAGTTAGTTGATGAAGCAATTGAGGATATTCTTTTCAAAATAGTTTCGGACCCCAATCCACGCGTAAAGATAAGATTTGAATCAAAACTACCTCCCGATAAAGAGGAAGTTATTGCAGACAGAGGAAGGATC
>CBQWHN010000032.1:0-10203 GCA_967728685.1 uncultured Nitrososphaera sp. | reverse complement strand
GTAACGGGCGACACGTGCTCGTATATTGGGAACAAAACTGTAAATGTTGCTCCCTTACCGTTCTTGTTATTCATTGCCTTTATGATCGCTTTGTGAGCTTCAACTATTGACTTTGTAATGAATAGTCCAAGCCCTGTTCCTCTCTCATTCTCATTTGTCCTTGTGACAAATTTGCTAAAGAGTATCGGTAGGATCTCTTCCGGAATGCCTGTCCCATCGTCTACCACTTTTACTTCCACCAATCCATTGTCACGGTCAGTATGAGTTCTTATTGTAATAGTACCATTCTTGGCAAACTTTATGGCATTGTTAATGATATTTAGAAATGCTTGCATTAGACGGTGCTCGTCTCCCAGAATCTTAACGCGATCGTCATCCAGGTCAATATTGATGGTGATAAGGTCATCTTGACTACAGAACTTGGTGGACGAGGATACTACTTCCTCGATTAATTGCGAGACATCAAGCGGCTTCATATCATATGTAAAAGTTCCACTTTCAATCTTGCCCACGTCAAGCAAATAGGTAGCCATCTCGGCCAACTTTTTGACTTCAGATGCAATAGTCTTCCATGCTTGTTCACTGTTAATCAGACCTTTCTCGGCAAGCTGCACTGAGCCCAAAATGAGCTGAATTGGAGTTCTGAGCTCGTGTGCCGCAATCATGATAAAGTCAGTCTTCATCGCATCAAGCTTCCGCAGTTTTGTGTTCGCATCAGATAGCTCTTTATTCCTGGTTGCAAGTTCTTCGTTGATCTTCTGCAGGTCCTCACTCTGGTTTACCAGTTTTGCGTTTGCCTGTTGTAGAATCTTTTCCTTTTCGATAAGCTCGTCGTTAACCCGTTGCAGGTCAAATGTCTTCGTCCTGATTCGCTGGGTGAGGTTGTTGTCGAGTTCAATCATTCTTTTTCGCATAACTTCAAATGCCATGATTAATTGTGACAGCTCATCGGTGTTCTTGAATTTGCCTTTGGTGAGGGCAGCATCATAAATCTGAACAGCAAAATTACCTTCTGTAATCTGCTCTGCACCTTTTGCCAGTTTCTTCAGAGGGTGCAAGATGATTAGTCCTATCAGTATCCCTAGGACTGCCATTGCCGAAGCAAAGATGATCATAACTCTCTGGAATAGAAGGATCTGAACGGCACCTAGTTCAAGTGATAATAGGTAATAGGCAGTTGTGCTTCCGAGGACCATGAAGGTTACCAAAAAGCTAGCAGCGATCTTTGATACGATTTTCATAATTTTTCCTCCTAGACATGCAGAAAGAGCTGGTATTTGCCCCCGACTGTTTGGAAGTATTTCTGTGCTAAACCTCTGTGTATGTAACTGGTACTACAACTGGCACTTACCTGTAATATGAAGAAAAGGGGTACCGGGATTTTGCGCTTGGCTCAAGCGAAAATATTTCTTTCACGGTAAGAGTCCACACCTTTTTTGGTTTCTCAAAGATTCCAAATTCCTTGAGTTTGGTCTCCGCCTGAGAAATCAATTTCGGGTCACTTAATCCTTCAGCTTCACCCTTGAGCTGGTAACCCCCCTGCGTGTCCCTGTCAAATACAGCGGCAGTCACTTTAGGCCACGCATTGGTATTATGAAACGTCTTATTTTCGAAGGCGTCTGCGAAAAGTAGCTTTTCGTTCTCCAGTATGCCGAGGACGAATCTAGGAGAGATGTTAGGTATCCCGTCGGCACTGACGCTACCGACAAGGACGATGTGTTCCTGCTTTATTATCAGTCGTATGATGTCTTCATTGATTTGAACCAACTTGCTACCAGATGGTTTTACGGTACAAGGGGTTAAAAGTTTTGTACAGTAAGGCAATATCGAGCACCTAGCGGAGAGAAATCAATAGCATTGAAAACTATTGTACGGGATTCAGTAGTTGCTAACATATCGATCTGATCTGAATTGCGACTAGATTGTTCTTCCTTTTTGGAGTTTTTTCAGCCCATGAAGTAGATCCTGCACTTGTTGGTGTGTAGGATTCAGATCCTTGACATCTTTAACCCTGACATTTAGCTTTTCTAGCTCCGTATAAATTCCCTTGTCCTCTACAAGTTCCACAAAGGGATCGAGCTCAAATGGCTTTTGGATAAGCTCGACTACTTGCTGTAATGTTTTGACAGAGTCCACTAGCGTGTCAAGAACGTAAGCGGATGCAAAAAGGATCCTCTGCTTTGGCTCAATCGCGAGGATTTCCTTAGCAACTTCCATTCCATCCTTTTTCGGCATGCGGTAATCCAAGATTACTGCGTCAAATGGCGGTCTTGATATCTTGGATTTGTGAGATGATTCTTGATTCTCAAGCTCCTTGTAAAATTCATCAAGGCATTGTTCCCCATCGTGCGTGACCACTACATCGTGATTCCTGTCTCTTAGGGCAAGTTCGTACTGCATTAGTATGTCGGACTCATCCTCAGCTATCAGAATCTTCATCTAGGCATCAGCTAATTGTTCTCACGTATAGCCTAGAGCCTGTTAGAATTTTTACATACATCTGGCTTAAGATCCACACAGACCAAGCGAGAACACTCGATGGAAATTCCGTCGCGAGGGATTCCGTTACAAATGCGAATCAACATCAAAAAACCCCGGATTTGAATCATGACAGGGACAATTTCCTCTTTTTCCTCTGCAGGGAACAAAATATTTCAGAATATTGATGTTGACAGCGTGACAAGAGTTCAAGTCGAAATTTGCGACCTTCATCGGCAGAGGCGCGGGCATACATGAAAAAAGTTCGAAGAGGAAACGAAAGCCCCTACGGCTGTAGAATGTGGTGGTTGTGACGCTATTTCTCTTTTGCTTAAAATTGCGATGTGGGGAGGCCGGTCTTTAATCGCAATTAGAAGCATCAGTAGAATAATATAATGCGTGCCAACGACAAACACTAATGCCCGCCAGGAAATGGCTTGACAACCAAGTATCGTTATCTCCAGTAAAGAACGAAACTATTGCAGTCATAGGTTACGGCATCCAAGGGCGCGCTCAGGCGTCAAACATGAAGGACTCTGGCCTCAAGGTCATCGTCGGCCTCAGGAAGGGAGGCAAGACGTGGAAGCAGGCCGAGGCAGAGGACCACAAGGTGATGGAAGTAGCGGAAGCGGCGGAAGCGGCAGACATTATTCACGTTTTGATTCCGGACATGGAGCAGGCCGACACGTACAAAATAGAAATTGCAAAATACTTAACAGAAGGAAAGGCGCTCTCATTTTCGCACGGCGCGGCAATCCACTGGAAATGGATTGTGCCGCCCAAGAACGTGGATGTCATTATGGTAGCTCCAAAGGGCCCTGGCCAGCGCGTCCGCGAGCTCTACCAAGAAGGATTTGGGACGCCGTCGCTTGTTGCCGTCTACCAGGACCACAAGGGCAAAGCGTGGGATCGGGTTCTTGCGATGGCAAAGGCAATAGGAAGCACGCGACCCGGTGTATTGCAGACGACGTTTAAGGAGGAGGTGGAGACGGACTGGTTCGGCGAACAGGTTGACCTCTGTGGGGGCGCCCATGCGATGGTAATGAACGCCTTTGAGACGCTAGTCGAGGCCGGATACCAACCAGAGGTCGCGTATTTCGAGTGCGTGCACGAACTAAAGCTAATCGTGGATTTGATCCAGAAATATGGTATCACCGGCATGTACAACCGCGTGAGCGAAACGGCAAGGTATGGAGGCCTAACGCGAGGCCCCCGCGTCGTGGACAAGGAAGCCAAGAAAAAGATGAAAGAAGCGCTAAAGGAGATCCAATCTGGCGAATTTGCCGAGGAATGGGTAAGCAAGTACAAGAAGGAGGGTAAGAACTCGTTTGCGCGTTACATGAAGGAAATAGAGAACCACCAGGTGGAAAGGGTGGGCAAGGAGATGCGCAGGATGATGTGGCCTGACGCGCCTGAAGTATAAGTCCTGTTACCGGCTTGCATGATCAAGTTGGCATATTATTCTTGCACAATATTCTCTGGATAATTTATCTGTAAGCAATCTATTGGGCTTAGTGTCTGGCCACAATATAGGGATTATGCAGGCAAAATAATTCGTAATTTTTGGCGTCTAATTGCGCTTTTGCTGCATACGTTCCGTGATGTGATTGATTATTACGGCAAGTGGGGTGCCGGGCCCAAAGTTACCAGTCACGCCTTGCTTTTCAAGTTCCTTCCTATCGCTTTCGGGGATTATGCCGCCACCAACAATAAGGATGTCGCTCGCGTCTCTCTCCTTCAGCAGGCGTGCGACCTTCGGGAACAACGTGAGATGGGCGCCGTTTAGCAGGCTCATTGCCACCACGTCGACGTCCTCGTCTACGGCCATACTTGCTACCTGCTCTGGCGTGCAGAACAATCCCGAATAAATGACCTCCATGCCGGCGTCACGGAATGCCCTGCATATGACAAGCGCCCCTCTGTCGTGGCCATCCAGCCCAAGCTTGCTTACCAGGACGCGTATTGGTTTCTTGTGTTGCTGTTGTTGTGCCGACACTACATTTGTGGATTGGCCTTTCTGCTTAAAATATTTATTCAATGCGGGCATGACAAGTAAAGGCCAATGTGTAGTACGCCTAGATGCTCCAAGGTCTAGGCTTCTACTGTTGCGGTCTTCCCCTTCTAACCGTCGTGAGACCAAGTAGTCCTACGGCAGTAGCTTTGAAGCCAACAATGCCAGCTTCGTGTCTGTCGAAACCAATGCTCTCGATAGATCCAAACTGGACCAAGAAAATCACGTTCAATGTGTTGGCAGGGCTCTGTATGGCATACTAATGCTGCACGTTGTAGAAAAGGGACGTGTTTTGGGTTCTGCCAAGTGATAAATACAAAAGCTGCCATGCTAATGCATGGCTTCGCTATCCAGAGAAGTCGAGGAGCTCATGGAAAAAACTGTAAGGGAGCAGATCAACATCTACAAGCAGCTGCGGGAACAATTGGTTCGTGAGGTTGCTAGGTACCGCATAGAAGGCAGCGAAAGGCTCGCTAGCATTATTTCCGAATCGCTCAAAGAATAGAGAAGAATTCGTTAATATTGTACGCACTACAAATAATCGAATGTGCTTCCCATAGTAAAGGGGCTGCTGGCAGGCGAACGGCGTGCCCTTGCGAGGGCTATTTCCATTATTGACAACGATGAGTCCGAGTCCCGCGAAATAATAAAGCAGATCTTTGGTAAAACTGGTGATGCTAGGACTGTGGGATTCACCGGGCCCGGGGGGGCTGGCAAGAGCTCGCTTGTTGGCAAGCTAATACCCGAATGCCAGGCCTTGGGATACAAAGTCGCGATCCTTGCAGTAGACCCTACAAGCCCGGTGACAGGCGGCGCGATTCTGGGCGACAGAGTCAGGATGCAAGACAACCTCGACGACGAAAAGGTGTTCATGAGGAGCATGGCATCGAGGGGTGCCGTAGGAGGCGTGTCAAAATCATTGCGAAATGCCATCAGAATTCTGGACGCGGCAGGCTACAACCTGATTCTGGTTGAAAGCGTGGGTGCAGGACAATTAGAAATCGAAATATCAAGAGTGGTCGACTTGACGGTGGTGGTATTTACGCCACATATCGGCGACAACGTGCAGGCAGTCAAGGCAGGCCTGACTGAAATCGGGGATATGTACGTGGTCAACAAGGCAGACCTTGAAGGCGCTAATACGTTATATCTAACCATACTTGATCTGATAGGGGACACGGAACGAAAGCCGCTGGTGCTCAAGACATCTGCCAAGACTAAAAAGGGCGTCCGTGAATTAGCCAAGAATATTGATAAATTACTAAAAGAAAAGAGCATTAATTATAAAGAACGCGAGAGAAAGATGCTCGAGGACGAGTTGAGAGATATGGTTTTGAATGCGGTCGAGAAAAAGGCTTCCATTATGCTTGCGAGCAGCAACAAATATTCAGAGTTTGTCGACAAGTTAACCAAGAAAGAGATCGACCCTTATGCGGCGGCCGAAGAGCTGGCCGCTGGCCTGTTCGGGTGAACAATATGACAAAACCAAACGAGAAGTTCAAGACGGATTCCAATATTCCGGTCAAGCGGGTTTACAACAAGAAAGATCTTGTAAAGTATGACGGCCGCCATGACGGAGAGCCCGGAAAATATCCCTTCACTCGCGGCCTGTATCCAAATATGTACCGCGAGCGTGTATGGACCATGCGCCAGTACAGCGGCTTTGGCAGCGCGGAGGAGACCAGCAAGCGCTTCAAGTTCCTCCTTGACCATGGCCAGACCGGGTTGTCACTGGCATTCGACCTGCCAACTCAGACTGGCAGAGATTCGGACGACTCGCAGTCGGAAGGCGAAGTTGGCAGGACTGGAGTTGCGATCAGCTCAATCAAGGATATGATGACCTGCTTTGACGGGATACCGCTTGACAAGGTCAGTACGTCCATGACTATCAATTCTACTGCTTCGACACTGTTGTCGCTTTACATTACAGTTGCCGAGTCGCAGAGTGTGTCACCGGACCAGCTCAGAGGAACTACGCAGAACGATATCCTGAAGGAATACATTGCGCGCAACACCTACATCTATCCACCTAAGCCATCAATGCGGCTTATAGGTGACATGATCGAATACTGTTCTAAAAAAGTGCCACAGTGGTACCCTATCAGCATATCCGGCTACCACATGAGAGAGGCGGGCTGCAATGCGGTTCAAGAGCTTGCATTCACATTTACAAACGCGATTGAATACATCGAGACCTGCACTGCGAGAGGCATGAAGGTTGACGACTTTGCCCCTCGGCTTTCGTTCTTTTTCTGCTGTACCATGGAGTTTTTTGAAGAGATCGCCAAATTTCGAGCCGCAAGACGCATTTACGCAAGAATAATGAAGGAAAGGTTTCGCGCAAAGGACCCCAAATCAATGCACTTGCGCTTCCATGTGCAGACATCCGGTGAATCACTGACGGCTCAGCAGGTCGACAACAACATTGTCAGGGTTGCCACTGAAGCGCTTGCCGCCGTGCTTGGTGGGTGCCAGTCACTGCATACTAATTCAAGGGATGAAGCACTCGCACTGCCTACCGAGGAGTCGGTCAAGGTGGCACTTAGAACCCAACACATAATTGCAAGCGAAACGGGCGTCATCAAGACAGTAGACCCAATGGCAGGCTCGTACTATGTAGAGCACCTTACGAGCAGGATAGAGGACGAAGTAAACAGGTACCTCAAGAAAATTGATAGGATGGGCGGCGCAATGATCGCGGTGGAGAAAGGCTTTTTCCAGGAAGAGATTAGGAACAATGCCTACCAGTTAAAGAAAGAGATCGACGAAAACAAGCGCGTCATTGTGGGCGTGAACAAGTATCAGGACGCGCAGGACATCGAACCGAAGCTCAACAAGATAGACCAACAGATAGAAAACAGGCAGATCGCCAGACTCAAGGAACTAAGGAGCAGCCGCGACAAGACAAGAGTGGATCACGCACTGTCGCAACTGCAAAACGCCGCTGAAAAGGACGAAAACCTGATGCCGCACATCATCAACTCTGTGAAGAGCTACAGCACGCTTGGCGAAATAAGCAGCATCCTCACAACAGTCTTTGGCAGGTACGAGCCCAAGATTTCGTTTTAAGATATCTTAAATAAACCAAAACAAGCAAAATATGATGCGGAAATGAGAGTCGACCACATCGCCATAGCCGTAAAAAACTTGGAGGAGGCGGTCATGAATTATCAAAAGATATTGAACGTTGACCATCTTGAAATAGAGGATGTGCCAAACGAAAAGGTCAAGGTCGCGATGTTGATACTGAAGGACACTAGGATAGAGCTGATGGAGCCGACGTCTCCGGACAGCCCGATATCAAAGTTCCTGCAAGAGCGCGGCGAAGGCATACACCACATTGCAATCACAGCAGATGACATCGAAAAAGATATTGCAAGGGCGTCGGCCAACGGCATGAAGATGCTGGGCGGCCTGCGTACAGGCTCGTACGGCCGTCGGATCACGTTCATACATCCAAAGTCGCTCCATGGCGTGTTGACCGAGTTCTGCGAAGCACCGCAAGAGAACGGCAAAGAAGAATAAGCACTTTCCTATCTTGTTCTATGTTGCATGACTGCGCGCAGCTTGTCAAGCTCCTTACTGAAAGCGTCGAGAGGAATCGCGCTGATGCATTATTGCTCTCAGGCGGGCTTGATAGCTCCATATTAGCAAGCATACTGCATCCAAAATATTCGGTAGTAGCGGGGTTTGGTTCTGATGCCCCGGACCTTGCCTATGCAAGACAGGTTGCGGAAAAATACAGCAAAAGGCATGTCGAAAGCGTCTTTTCTCGGGACAGGATGGCAGAGTTGGTGGAGCAGGTCATACAGGTTTTCAAGACATTTGATCCGATAGAGATCAGAAATTCGGCAGTTGCGCTCGCCGGCATAGAACAGGCTAAAAACGACGGCTATTTAGCAATAATGACAGGCGACGGCGGCGACGAGCTATTCGCCGGCTACAACTATCTTTCCCGATATTATTCTGACATGCAAACGCTCAATTCAGAATTGCGCCGGCTCTGGCACGTCATGCATTTTTCGTCGAAAAAGCTAGGCGAACATGCTGGTGTTGAAGTAAAGATTCCTTTCCTTGACAAAGAGTTTGCTATGTATGCAAAATCAATCGATGCGAGCGAGAAAGTTGGAGATCACGGTGGCAAGAAGTGGGGCAAGTTCATCCTTAGAAAATGCTTTGAAACCACGCTTTGCGACCTTGTGTGGAGGCCTAAGCTCGCGCAGGAGCAGGGGGCCGCCACCGACAAATATCAAGACTTTATTGAAAAAAAGATAGACGAGCTGACTTTTGCAAGCAAGGTGAAGACTGCAAAAGAGCAGGATGGCGTCAGAATTAGGAGCAAAGAACATCTGCACTATTACGCAATTTTCAGAAGCTACTTTCCGCCGCCAGAAGAAGAGGATTGCGAATCGCGCTGCCCGGAATGCCGCGGCTGCATGAAGGGCGGCAGGTTCTGCAGGACTTGCGGCGCCTTTCCGGTTACCCCAAAATCACCTTGAATACTTCCCCGGCTTTTTCATAAAGATCCTCCTACAGCCTTCGCAGCAAAAATAGTAGGTCTTGCCGTGATGTTCGTGGCTCACTGCAAGTTCCTGATCCATTTCAATCCCGCAGACAGGATCAACAGGCACACTTTCCAACGCTAGGGGTTGCGTATTTATTGTTTACCGAAATTCTCATAAAGCAAAACTGACTGACCAGTCAGTTATACTTATTAGGCGGGCACCGATTTCTATAGATGCTTGGCAAGCAAGAACATGAATGATGGGCGAGATGACTCGATCGTCCTCAGAGTTGAAAAGATTGCTAAGGTATTCGAATCCGCGGCAGGCAGGGTAGCAGCCCTGCGCGGACTAAACCTTTCCATAAGTAAGGGAGAGTTTGTTTCAATTGTTGGCCCGTCCGGCAGCGGCAAGTCGACCCTGCTTAATATGATAGGCGCGCTTGATAGGCCAACATCCGGAAGAGTAATCATAAACGACGTTGATGTATTCTCGCTTTCAGATGCTGAGCTCGCCACGATGAGGAATCACCTCATAGGGTTTATCTTCCAGTCGTACAACCTGATAAACAGGACAACCGTCCTCAAAAATGTGCAGCTCCCGGGAATCCTGTCGGGCATGGAAGGCAGCAAAATGGAGCGACGCGCAATGAAAATTCTTGACGTCCTTGGCATCAGTGATAAGGCACATTACAAGCCCACCAACCTGAGCGGGGGTCAGCAACAGAGGGTCGCGATAGCGCGGGCACTCATGAACGACCCCGCGATAATCCTCGCAGACGAGCCAACAGGCAACCTCGACACGAGGACAGGGCAAGAGGTGTTCGACCTGCTAAGGATGCTGTCAGGCAAGTTCAGGCGCACGATAGTGATGGTGACACACAACCACGAGCTTGCTGAAGCCACCGATCGGGCAGTCTACATACGCGACGGCATGGTTGAAAAGGAGATCGTATACCATTAATGATGCATATAACAATAATTCTCCTGTTGTTTGCAGGTTTGATGTTGATCCCTGCTGGTGTGTATGCACAAGAGCGTGCACCAACCAAGGAGGAGGTCATTGCAGCCAACTATAGCGGGCCGGTATACCTTGATTCATTCTGGAGTTCCGGTTCTAGTTCACAAAGCGGCACAAAAGTAGATGTCGGCCCTGGTGACGGCGCTTCCACTCTTGCTGTCGTCCTGATAAACAGAGGCCCGTCTGACATTG
>CBQWHN010000031.1:0-10380 GCA_967728685.1 uncultured Nitrososphaera sp. | reverse complement strand
CGATACAGCCCGCTCAGAAGGCTAACTTTACTGCAAAGGGGCTAGACAAGTTTGGAAATGAAATATTGTCGTCAGGACTTACCTTTACATGGTTGCTTTCATCGTCTGACTTTGGTTCCATCGCAACTAGTGGCAACCATGCCAACTTTACTGCTTCGTCGACAGTAATCACCGAAACCAATGTTACTTTGACTGCAAGGATTGGAACTATAGATGATGATTCAAAAATAACCATACAACCAATCGCATCCCAGTTACTAGACCACTTTGTAACTAATGAAATAACTGGTCCAAAGAAGGCGGGTTCTCAATTTTCCCTAACTTTGACGGCTGTAGGAACAACAGGTGTGACCATCACATCCTACTCTGGTCCGATAAGGCTTAACGACACTACGGAAACAATGACCATCGTTACTGATAATGGCTTCTCCAACGGCGTTTGGACAGGCAATGTCAAGATTACAAAAGTATCGCACAATGTAAGAATCACGGTGGAGGATGAAAAAACACCAAGCAAGAAAGGTGCAAGCAATGCCTTTGAAGTAGAGGCTGGAGATATAGATCATTTCCAGATCAGCGAAATCGGACATCAGCAAATCGCAGGAGATGATTTTTCAATGACAGCGAAGGCAATGGACGCATTTGGGAATATGATAACAGATTACAATGGGATTGTAACACTTTCAACAAACGATGGTACAAGTCCTGCTGGAAATGCCAGCTCACTAACGCCTAGTCCATATCCATTTAATTCGGATGATGAGGGCCAGCATACATTCCAAATTACATTATATAACGCAAAGAGTGGTGTTGCAATTACCATTTCTGATTCGGGAAAGAACAGTACAACTAATACGTTTGACGTAATCCCTTCAAGTAAAGCCAAAGTTGTGATCTCTCCACACTCGGTCTCAGTTCCTAGAGGCGAACAATTGGACTTCAAGGCCAAAGCCCAAGATGGATTTGGTAATGTAATTTCAGGAGCAACATTTAGCTGGAGCTTGAGCTCTTTATCAATTTCAATTGGGTCGCTAGAAAACAACTCAGGTTCTGTAGTTGAATTTACAGCAGCGCCTGTTGTTATCGAGAACATAACAGGTTCAATAACCGTTACGTCAGGATCTATATCTGACACGGCTACGGTAACTGTCACACCTAGCTAATAATATGCTGGCTTTTGATTCCTATTGCTTATGTTCAGAATTCTTAACGTGCTCTTCGAGGTCACTTGCAAATAGAAATACTGAATGACATGTTTTGCATATGTACCAATGCAATTCAACACGATCTGAAGTCACGAGTTGCCGTCTCTTGTCAGAGATTTGACCCTATCTGGTCAATAAATTGCAGTATGTAGTACGATTTCACCTATTTCTCATGTCTTAAGACATCTTGGCACTCAGTTCGGTTTGAAACCTCACGTAGCGTCTCTACAGCGTATTGAGAATGGTTCTACGGTCGTCTACATTGTTAACTAGTTTTGGAAGGCACTTCTTACCAACATTTGACAATGATAACAAGGACCAGTTTTCTGCTATCGCCAGCAATATTGATGATATTCTTTATCTGCATGAGATGGTAAAGGCCTCTAGTGGCAAGACTGATTGACGGGCCAGCTCATTTTCTGCAAAACCCATGGGCAGCTACTTAACGCTCAAATACTGTTGAGGTTGCTATAAAAGTAGATGGAATCGCCAGCAAGAAGCAAGTTTGGCAGCCAGGAGGAAATAATTTACCTTGACTGGAACAACGCCATTGAAATACTTGAAAAAGCTCACAAAACAGGTCTCTTTGTTCTGATAATTGGGCCCAAGGGTACCGGCAAGACTACGCTTGTGAGGAAATTTGCTTTCAAGATGAAAAAGGACCTAGATTCCGTGAACTTTTCCCTCCGCACAAGGGAGTCGCATCTGGTAGGCTCGAGGACCCTTGACAAGGGCGAGATAAGCTTTGTCGAAGGCGTGCTGGTAAAGTCTATGCGCAGCGGCACAATACTTTATCTCGACGAGCTGAACGCCGCTGAAGCAGATGTTCTTCTCAGGCTTGACGAAGCGCTCGACGACAGGCGCCAGCTAGTGCTCAAGGAAGCTGAAGGACAGATCATAAGAGCTACCGACGATTGGTTCGTGATAGCAACAATCAATCCATTATCGCACGTTGGTACCAAGGAGCTGCCGCCGCAGCTGTTGAGCAGGTTCCCGGTTAGGATGAGGCTTGAATACCCACCGGAGGAAGTCGAACTTGACATCGTCCGGCGGCACGTAACAATAGACGAGTCAAACGTCAAGGACGTCAAGCACGCAATTCAGCTGGCCAAGAACCTGCGCGAAGCGGCTGCTGTAGAAGAATTGTACTACAGCCCATCTCTACGCGAAACGATAGCATTTGCCAAGATGCTCAACACAGGGCTTTCCGCCCGCCGAACTGCGGAAGTTGTCTATGCAAACGCGTACGATCAGTGGGGGCAGGTCGAGTACCAGAAAGTAATGGACATAATAACGTCGATCTTTGGCGACAGGTAATGGCAGCCGCCAAGATTGCTAGCGCTATAATGCGAAACGACGTACTCCTTGAAATTGCAACTTTTCTGGCCAGAAGGTGGTCCGGCAACAACAGGGTGGTCATCATTTTGATCCCGGAAAAGATTCCGATTGCAAAACCGGACAAAAACCAGATAACACTTCCGCTACTCAATTACTATCCGGGCACCGACTTTCAGAAATACCGGCAATGGCGCGTTGCCCTCTGGTACGAATCTACGAGGATGAAGCATTCCACAAAGGTGCTGAGCTATGAGCACGCTTTTGGTTTTCTACTCAACACGCTTGAGACAAAGCGCATAGAGATTCTCGGTCTGCGAGAATGGGAAGGGATGGGCAGCGAGCTGGTTTTCAATGAAGGCATTTCTTGGATGTCCCGTCAATTGCTTAACTCAATCTACGGCCGGTACAAGATAGCAGAGGCTTTTTCTCAGTACTTCCTGACAGGCTACCTGAAGGGCGAGCTTTTCGGAGGCGAGTTTGAAAAGGTGAAAAGGGCAACCGACTATGCGAATGAGATCATAAGGGAAGCCATAGACAACAACTACAGCACCGAATGGGTGGAACAGCACATTCCAAAATTGATTAGAATACTCGAGCTCGACCCCCTTGTTTCAATCCCTGTTCTTGCGCCAAGGACAAGGGTTGGCGCCTCGCTCAACCAGAGCGATTTGCTCAAGCAGGTGGAAAAGGTGGTGAAGATGCGGCACAAAAAAGAAAACATGGAGGAAAGGACGAAAGAGATCTATGAAGGCCACGACGTGCTACGCGAGTTCGAGACCCTTGTCAAAGAAAGCAAAAAGACCGAGAACAAGGGCTATGAATCCCTTGAGGATTTTGGGTTGAGCGTGCCAGAAAAGATGGACGTCGACGAGACCCAGATCTACGACATCGACCTGATACGGAAGGTCAAGGCTGCCTTCCGGGACTGGAAGTCTGGGTGGATCGAGCGGCACGACGAAACCGGCGACGAATTTGATGTGGAAAGCTATATCGAGGCCCTTCCCAAAAGCTTCCTTACTGATTTCAAATTATCGATCAAGACAAAGGTTGCGATCCTTCTAGACCATTCAAGCAGTATTGCCGACGTTGAGCTGGAATACAAGCAGGCGACGATCGCACTTTGTGAAGGACTGCATTACCTTGGGATAAAGTTCGCAGTCTATGCATTTAGCACGGACAAGAGACAGGTAAAATGCTGGATCATCAAGCCGCCAAATATCAAGTGGTCAGTGGTGAGTGCCCGGCGCCTTGTGCAGATAAGAGCGAGTGGCGGCACACCCTTAGCAGAGGTCTACGGCCTCCTTGAGCCTGTATTGAAATCATTCAAGCCTGACATTCTTGTCACGCTTACAGATGGCGAGCCGTCAGACTTTGACGCTGTAAGAACTATGGTGCTCACGTACAGGAAGATGGGTATCCGGATGGTGGCGATAGGGGTAGGCAGAAACGTCAACGACTCTGTGGGCATTGGCCACAACCTGAAATACCTCAACTACGAAAAGGCGATCTCCGTCAGCAGACTCCAAGACATCCCGAAAAAAGTGATCAAGTTGTTGCGCAGTTAGATGACCAGATTAGGGTTTTCCTTCTTGACCTTTTCCCAGTCGCTCAGGAACGCAGAAAGCCCCTTGTCGGTCAGCGGGTGCGCAAGCATCTTTCCAAGTATGTCTGGCGGCAGAGTAACTACATGGGCACCGATCTTGCCTGCTTCGATTACATGCAGAGGGTGACGGACGCTTGCGACAAGCACTCTTGTGTCAAGCTGGTAGTTCTTGAAAATTGGCACAATTTCCCTGATGACTGTCATGCCTTCTTGACCCGCGTCGTCCAGCCTCCCAATGAAGGGGCTGACATAAGCTGCGCCGGCCTTGGCTGCTAGAATTGCCTGGTTTGCAGAAAATATCAGAGTGACGTTTGTCTGAATTCCTGCCTCTTTTAGTTTCTTGACAGCCTTCAAGCCGTCCGGGATCATTGGGATCTTGACCACGACGTTTGGGCCGTATTTCTTGAGCCTATGGGCTTCTTCGATCATTTCGGCAGTCGTGGTGCCAACAACCTCAAGGCTCACCGGCCCATTGACTATCTTAACAATCTGGCGCATAATGTCTGCCGGGTTGCCTTTTTCCTTCGATAGCAGGGTTGGGTTCGTCGTTATCCCGTCTACCAAACCCATATCATTGTACTTTTTGATCGATTCAATGCTTGCAGTGTCGAGGAAGATCTTCATTATTTTCTGTTCCTACTCCTTGCTTCAAGCACCGCCTTCGCTATTTCTGTTGCGGTCAGCCCGTATTGCTCGAGCAGCGTGTCTATCTCCTCATCACGGGCAGACTCGCCAAACATGTCACGCACCCCCACGCGCTTGACCGGCACGGGATATGTTTCGGCAGTAACTTCCGACACGGCTCCTCCGAGGCCGCCGAGAATGTTGTGTTCCTCCGCCGTTGCTATGGCGCCGGTCTCCTTGGCACACTTGGCTACGATCGCACTGTCAAGAGGCTTTATCGAAAACATGTCAACCACCCTACATGAAACCCCCTTTCTTTTAAGCTCCATTGCTGCTTCAATCGCCCTCACGACCATCAGGCCACACGCCATGATTGTCGCGTCAGAGCCCTCTTCAAGGACGTTGCCTCTACCGATCAAAAACGACTCGGCGTTGTCGGCGTATATCACTTCGCTTGAGGGCCTTGCAAGTCGCACGTAAAACGGGCCGGGCGTGCGCGCTACTGTTTTTATCAGGTGCTTGACTGCGACGGCATCTGCCGGCACAATCACCTTCATGTTTGGGATCGCCCTCATACTTGCAATATCCTCTATCTGTTGGTGTGAGGCGCCGTCAGGCCCTACAGTAAGGCCGGCGTGGGAAACAACCAGCTTTACGTTAAGGCTTGGATAGCAAATTGCGTTACGGATCTGGTCTACACACCTGCCGGGAATAAACGCGGCGTAGGTACTGGCGAATGCAATCTTGCCGGCTATTGAGAGACCGGCTGCCACCGAGACAAGGTTGGCCTCCGCGATCCCGACGTTGAACATCCGGTCAGGATACTTGTCGCCAAATTTCTTAGTCTTGAGAGAATCAGTTGTATCGCCGCCTACGCACACAATGCGGGGGTCGTCCCTTCCGAGCTCCACAAGAGTATCGCCGTACGCGCTCCTCATGTCCGCGGTTTTCTTCTCGCTACTTAATAGCATGAAGCTCTTCCTCTATCCCAAGCTCATTTGCGTATGGAATCAATATATGCTTACGGGCTTTCATCCAGTCATACCTTACGTTGAGCTGAGTCGAATGGTTGAGAAGCCTTTTCTCAAGCGCCACTGCTGCCTTGTGCCTCAACTGTATGACCGAACCGTGTATGTCCCCGCCACCATAAACTGCAGCACCGGCAACAAAAATCCTAGCACCGGCGTCGTAGGCCTGGTGGAGCGTCGTGGCGTCAATGCCTCCGTCTGCTTCGATGTAGCCCCTAAAGCCGTGCTTCATTAGCTCCTTGTTAACTGCCATCATTTTTGGCAGCACTTCAGGCATGAATTTCTGGCCCGCAAAGCCGGGGTTGACCGACATCACGATGATGACATCAAGGTCACGCAGACAGCGATAGAGCCACTTTGGCATTTCAGTTTCGGGGTTGATCGCGATGCCAGGGCTGATGCCGGCGTTTATAAGCCGCTCCTGAATTTCTTTGAATTCATTTTCAGTGCACGCTTCCGCATGCACGGTGATAATGTCGCACCTAGCGTCGATGTATTCCTGTATCTGTTCTAGCGGCTTTTCAATCATCAAGTGTGCGTCAAAAGGGAGGCTGGTAGAGGGCCTTAACTTTTTGATGGTGTCAGCAAAAAACGTGGTATTTGGAACGAATCGGCCGTCCATCACGTCAAGATGGATCATGTCGACTCCCTCGCGCTCGACCTTCCTAATCTTGTTTTCATAGTTCTCTCGCTCGCCGGCGATAATAGAGGGTGCAATAAGACACTCGCTCTCCAGCTCTTCCAGAAGCACTTCCGTGTGCCTTTTGGGCGGCGCCTTGCCGTGCCACTGCGGGTTGTTTGCCATGTGGCGTATACCGTTGCCTTTAATCGTGTTGGCTACAATCATTACGGGCTTGTCGTGCACCCGAGCGGCCTTGTACAGCGCGTCGACTATCTGCTCTACTTTATGACCGTCAACTTCAAAGACCTGCCAATTGAATGCTGCCCACTTGTCCTTTGTAGGCTCAAGCGGCATTATGTCCTCGGTAAAGCCGTCCTGCTGGATGCGGTTGCGATCAAGTATTGTAACCAGGTTGTCGAGCTTGAATTTCCCGGCGGCCATCGAAGCCTCCCAGATCTGGCCCTCATTTGATTCGCCGTCGCCAATCAGGACGTAGACCTTGTTCATCTTTGTCTTTTCCCTGTCAAGTTTTTTGGCAAGCGCGATGCCAATCCCGACTGAAAGCCCGATGCCCTCAGAACCTCCAGAGTATTCGACTCCCGGCACGCTGTGGTGCTTTTGGTGCTCAGAGTACCTGACTGGATGGCCCTGAAGGCGGGACCCGAGCTTTCGCAGGGTTCTGATTTCCTCAGGCGGAAAGTAGCCAGCAACTGCAAGCGTCGAATAAAAGCCGGGGGCAGAGTGCGCCTTCGAATTAATGAAATAGTCGCGGTCTTCCCAAAAAGGGTTTGAAGGGTTATGCTTCATCGTCCGGAAATACAAGGTACCCATTATCTCGGCTGCAGAGAACGAAGCCCCGGGATGGCCCGAGCCCGCCTCCGCGATGCCCTGTATGGCCCACATTCGCACGTCTCTGATCCTCCTCTTCAGGTCGAGATAACGCATGTTAAAGCCCATGTTTATCATCCCGCTTAAATTGCAAGACAAGAAAAAGCTCTTTACAGGAAAATAAAAACATAGCTCTGTAATTTCTCCGCCCAAGCTTTAAAAGATCGGCGAGGTAATATTACATGTGTCGCTATCGTCGCTTTTCAGGCGGCCGCTTCTCATCTACGATGATAAATGCTACTCATGCGCCAAGTTCGCGAAGGCAGCAAGCAGGCTTTCACGGGGATGGATAAGGATTGCCGGGCATTACTATTCGCAGGAGGCAAAGAAAGCGAAGGAGATGATCTTTCCTCCCGGTTACGATGCGACAAAAATGTTCTGGCTTGTCAACAGAAACGGGGCGCACGGAGCGCGTTCTGGACTGCTGCCTGTTGTGCGCGAGATCATTGTAGGCATGTTCAGAGGCGGCAAGGCTAGCGACATTTCCATGGCATGCGAATATGGAGGAACCTCAATATCGTGTTACACGCCGACCAACGTATTCAAAAGGCTGGTTTTAATGCTCAGCCACGGCGCCAGAGTCACATTTGAATAGTTTAAAATAAAGTTGCCCGTGTTGTCTTTTATCATGGTGCAGGTCAAAGTCGAAAAAGCCAAGATAGACCAGAGGCAGACTTCTCTTCTCGTGATAGGCGTATTTGAAGGCGATCTGGACATTATGCAGTCAAAGGAGCTCGACCCAGCGGTCTTTGCTTCAATAAAGGAGACACTGCAAAACAAGGAATTCAAAGGGACTTTTGGCTCGTCGATCCTCGTATATACTCTAGGAAAAGGGCCAATGAAAAAGATAATGCTGCTCGGTCTTGGCAAAAAGGAAAAGTTCACAGACGAGAGCGCCCGCATATGCGCCGGCAAGGCAGCTCAGAAAGCAAAAGAGCTGGCTACAAAAGAGTTTTCGATCTTGCAGTTTTCAAACCTTGATGAAGGGCTCATTGAAGCCATGGCAGAGGGAGTGACCCTCGCTCTCTATTCTTTTGACAAGTACAAGGAGGCAAAAGAACCGTCAACAAAGATCGAGGAAATCGCTATACTCATCAATTCCGATTCTCCAAAATTCCAATCAGTCGCTGACAAGGCAAGCCACGTCGCAGAAGCCGTGAACTTTGCCCGGGACATTGGCAACCTTCCGCCAAATGACTGCCCGCCAGCCCACCTTGCAAGCATAGCCCTCTCGCTTGCACAGGAGCACGGCATGAAGGCGCAGGTAATTGACCGCTACGAGCTGGAGAATATGGGTATGGGAGGCATTGTGGCAGTCGGTAAGGGAAGCAACAACCCACCAAAATTGATAATCCTCGAATACAATGGCAGCAGCGATCCGCAGCAAAAATCATACCTCCTTGTGGGAAAAGCTGTCACATTTGACACCGGTGGGATTTCAATAAAACCTGGAGAAAAGATGGACGAAATGAAATTTGACAAGTGCGGCGGCTGCACAGTTCTTGCTGTCATGCGCGCAGTCGCGTCAATGAAGCTGGCTGTCAACGTGGTAGGTATCGTACCGTCAGTTGAAAATATGCCCTCTGCGACTTCATATCGACCGGGAGACATCATCAAGATGTACAACGGCAAGACAGTCGAGGTACTCAACACTGACGCTGAAGGGCGTATGATACTTGCCGACGCCCTTGCTTACGGCATAGCCACCTACAGCCCAAAGGCGGTAATTGACCTTGCGACGCTCACCGGCGCCGCCATAATCGCGCTTGGTGCCAACGTCGCCGCAATTGTCGGGACGAACAAGCAATTGACAGACAGAATGCGCAAGCTTGCCGACAAGACTGGGGAAAAGATGTGGGAGCTTCCACTGTATGACGAATTTCACGATCAGATTAAGAGTACCTATGCGGACATCAAGAACATCGGCGGTAGAGCAGGCGGCGCAATAACAGCGGCCGCATTCCTGTCCAATTTCGCCAGCAGCACGCCTTGGGTGCACATCGACATTGCCGGAACCGCTTGGACCCAAGACGGGACACACGAGAAGAGCTACAACCCCAAAGGCGCAACGGGCTTTGGTGTGAGAACGCTTGTGAAATTCTTGATGGAGGACGAAAAGCAGGCAGTGTGAGCGTATGCCGGTATTCCAGATCGACGCACTTGCGAATGCTTTGGAAGATCAAGGCTTTAGCTGCAGAATAGGCAGCATGGAGCTGGACGTGCATCCGATGAAGCGGCCGTACTTTGAGCGCTGGCTCTCAAACAGAGATGGGTTCCTTAGGCTGGCGAGCGGCAACGTCGACTTCCTCGGTGTGGAGGACGTTATGCGCATGGGGCCGTTCTACAACGTCTACTGCATTGTAGAAAGCAACTCTATCGTCGAAACCGATGACAATGCCCACAAGCTGCTCGACGCCGCGCCCTACTTTCAGCTCCATAACGGCAAGGTGACTAGTATGGGATGGAGTGGAGGTGTGATAGCAAATATGCTAGATAAGGATGCGGTACTGTCAGAGGAATTTGCGCGTTACATCATGAAGGAAGAAGTTAGAAGAATAACCGTCAAGGTGGCGAATTACTGTTGTATCATAGAAACCCGAGCGTGGGAGCCGGCCGGGCTAGCGTCGGCCTTTACAACAATAGACAGAATAGCATACAACATCAGGCGGCTCGTGAAGAGCATACATTTGGGCGAGTATGTTGATAAGTAAAAGATGCCAGCACTGCTGCTTCCCGACCGCTCACGCAGATCAGTAACACAGCAGCGACGGCAGGTTTGACTTCCGGGTTCGGAATGGGACCGGGTCGCACCCTGCCGCTATGACCGGCTTACCCAGACATCTACTGGAGGGCTAATTTAATCTTGCTCCCTGCATAACCAAAGGCTTCAAAAGGGCAGGCAGCCACGGTTATTGCATGTTTGGGAAGGCAAGGTGCAAGATTTGTGGGGACGAGGTAAGACTCACGCTGAAGCATTTTTCAGACAAGCACCGAGACATTTACGACGCTGAGGTGGCCGGCAAGCTAAAGATGTCCGATTTCATGAGAAGATACTTTGATTAGGAAGTATAA